>JAYEKC010000347.1:0-2556 GCA_034716715.1 Gemmatimonadota bacterium
GGGCACGCGACGACGACGTCGCCGCGCACGAGGCCAATGGCGGTTGGCGAGTTCGCGGCGAGGAACGGCACGTCGGCGCCGAGCCCGCGGGCGACCCCGAACAGGGCCTCGTCGTCGAGCCGCTTCGGCGCCATGGCGTTGAGGGCGCGGAGTACGGCGCCCGCGTCGGCGCTGCCGCCGCCCAGGCCGCCGCCAACCGGGATGGACTTCTCCAGTTCGATCGCGAACGCGCCGGGCCAGCCGGCCGCGTCGGCAAACGCAACCGCCGCCCGCCACGCGAGGTTCGACTCCACCGGGCCGACGTCGGCGCCGCGGCAGTCGAGCGACCGCCCGCTGACGTCCGTGCGCACCACGACGGAGTCGGCGAGGCTGATGCGCTGGAAGAGGGTCTCGAGCTGGTGGTAGCCGCTCTCCTCGCGGCCGAGAATCCGCAGGAAGAGGTTGACCTTGGCCTGCGCCTGGAGCGTGGCGGTTGGCACGTCAGCCGGCGCCGGGGCGCCGCGGGCTGGCAGGTGCCGCGCCTCGGTCCGACGGGCCGGCCGACGCCGCGTCGGCGTTCCGGAAGTCGGCGAAGTGCAGTCGCATCCGCGTGAGGTACCACCCACCGATCAGCGTGATGGGGATGTACGAGAGGATATGGAACCCGAGCGCCCACGCCACGGCCGCGGTCTGCGGCACGCCGTAGATGCCGAGGCCGATGGTGCCCGACGCCTCGAAGAGCCCGAAGAACCCGGGTGACGACGGCGCGGCCACGGCGATGGCAATGAGGCCCTGGAGCAGGAGCGCGGCGCTGAACGGCGCCACGATGCCGAGCGCCTTGAAGCCGAGCCAGAAGGCGAACGCATTGCAGAGCCAGTGCAGCACGGTCCACAACACGACCTCCGCCATGAGGCCCGGGCTGCGCAGCACGCGGAGTCCGTCCACGAAGCCGGCCAGCAGGCCGTGGATGCGCGGCGCGAATCTCGGGGCGACCGTGCCGACGAACAGGTCGACGCCGCGCGCCACCACCTGGGGCGCGAACAGCAACATCAGCGCGCCGAGCAGCACGACGCCGAGGAACGCGGCGACGGGCTTCAGGTACGTCGCGAGGGGCGTGCCGTTGATGGTCTGCCCGGCCGGGAACGCCGGGTCGAGGGTCGCGGCGAGCATCAGCAGCAGCACCACGGTGCCGTCGAACAGCCGGTCCACCGCCAGCGACCCGAACGCGGCGGTGAACCGCACCTGCGGTTCCGCGCGGGTGAGGGCGAACGCGCGGGCGAACTCGCCGGCGCGCAGTGGCGCGACGTTGTTGACCATCATCCCCACCGCCGTGCTGTGCCAGAGCGACGTGAGGGGGAGCCGGCCATAGGTGTGCGCCAGCAGCGCCTGCCACCGCCGGGCGCGGAGCGGGAAGATGAGCGTGGCGAACACCGTGCATCCCAGCCACAGCGCGAGGTTCGACCCGCGCAGCGCAGCCCACACGCGCGGCAGGTCGGCGTCCTTGAGGACCCACCAGAGCAGCGCGGCGCTGAGGAGGAGGCCGATCGCGCCGCGCCAGCCCAGGCGCACGGGGCTACTCCGTGGTGGCGAGTTCGAGGAGGTCGAACAGCTCGGCGAGGGCGTCCTCGCCGGGTGCCGCACCGCCGGCCTTGATCGCCTCGCCCACCTCGACGGCGCGCATCAACGCCGAGCGCCCACGGTAGAGCAGGTCCTGGATGGGGACGATGCCCTCGTCCTCCTCGACCACCGCGGGTTCCGCGAGCGGCTCGGCGTTCAGGCGCTCGAGGCTGGTCAGGCCGGACGCGAGCGCCTGCTCGAGCGTGTCGCCGGCGGGCGCGGGCATCACGATGGCGCCCGTGGCACGCGAAACGGCCGGCGTACCCATGTAAGGAGTCGGCGCGAGTGCGGCGGCGGCAGGCCGCTGCGAAGGCGGCTCAGCTGGCGCCGAAGGCGCGTCCGGAGCGGGAGGTGAGGCCGCGGCCGGCTGGGCCGCGACAGGCGCAGCTGGCGTCGGAGCAGCGGGCCGCGCTGGGGGTGGCGCCGCGGCCGGCACCGCGGGCTGCGCCGCGGGCTGCGCCTGCGTCGTGGCCCGCGGTTCCGCTGGCGATACCACCGGCGTGGGCCGGGAGCCCGCGGCCAGCGCGGCGGCGACCCGGTCCAGTTCATCGAGGGCGCGCGTTTCGAGGGCGGCGGCCGGCTCGACGAGCGCCTGGACGGTGCGCGCCACGCCCTGCTCGCCGAAGCTCTCGGCGGCGCGCTGCAACCCACGGGCCGCGCCGCGCAGGTCGTTGGCCGCGCGCTGGCGCGACGGGCCGGCGCTTGCGGTTCGGGCATCCGCAACGAGCCGTCGCAGGTGCTCGGCGTGGCTCACGACCTCCATCCGGAAGCGCTCCTGCGGGGTCGTGGGCGGGTTCGGCGCCGCGTGCACGACGTTGTCGCCGCCGCCATCCGGGAACAGGGCGTTGATCGGCACGACGTAGTCCTTGTCGTCCGAACCGGCGACCAGCAGGGCGGCGGCGGCGGTGAACGCGGCGACCGTACCCGAGCTCTCGGCCGGCTTGCGGCCGGCCTGGACGG
>JAYEKC010000348.1:0-2550 GCA_034716715.1 Gemmatimonadota bacterium
ACGCGGCCACGGCCGCGCCGAACGACACGGCGCCGGGCAGCGCGCGCGACACCGGCATCCAGAAGGCGTAGAACGCGTCCGCGTTCACCGACTCCGGGAGCGTGAACGCCGAAGCGGCCGGCTCCATCGCGAGCGGCCGGACGATCGCCGCGGCGGTGAGCAGCCCGATCACGCCCCACATCAGGCGGCGTGGCGGCAGCAGGCTCGAGCGCGCCACGCGCGAGACGTGCAGCCACAAGCCGAGGGCGAGGCCGAGCGGCAGCGCCACGTGGGCGAAGAGGTTCACGAAGAAGAGCGCGCTCGCCACCGGGCGTTCGCCGGAGAACGCGCGCACCACCGGCTCAGAGAAGATCGGCAGGGCGTCGAGCATGCGCGCCCCCTCGCGCGCGAGCACGAGCCCGAACTCGTCCCACACCATCACGTAGCCGGTCCATCCGCAGATGAAGAGCAGGGCGAGCAGTGCCACCCCGCTCACCCACGCCAGCGCGCGCGGACCCCAGCTACGGCCCTGCGCGAACATCCGGAACAGGTGCACGCCCACGGCCACCAGCGCCGCGTCCGACGCGTAGCGGTGCAGCCCGCGGATCCAGTTCCCCGTGACCGGTGAGCCGGTGACGCCCGCGACCGACTCGTACGGCGCGCTGACCCGATAGAAGAGCAGCAGCCAGATGCCCGTGACGAGCAGCACGCCGAGCAGCGCCACGGCGATCGTGCCGCTCTGGTAGAGGGGGTTGGCGCTCCATCCATAGAGGCGGTTGCACGCGCGATCGGCCGCGGACAGCGATCGCCAGGCGAGGCGTTCGAGGGGGCGTTGGATGGCGGCCATGGGAGTGGTGCCGAAAAGATCACCGCGAGGTGCGATATCGCACGTTCAGGGAACTCCCCATGGTGTGTGCGGGAAATCCCTATCCCGACGGCCCCCCTCGGTGGCGCACCATATCGGCGTTGCGCACACGGATATCCGAAATCCCCACCCCGTGCGAGGTACGCGATGACCGCTCCGCAGCCGCCCGACCGCCCGCCCGAGGAGATTCCGCTGGGCCAGCGGTTCTTCGACAACATCTTCCTGCTCCTCGCCCTTGGCCTCGTGGTGATGTTCGTGTTCTTCACGGGCTGGGGCATGTGGGAGATCACGCACCTTCCCCCCGCCACGCTGCCGTGAGGACCTGATGCATACCGAGACGCACACCGGGCTCGAGTCCCCGAAGGGCGTGTGGTGGAAGCCGGCGCACGCCACCGAGAAGATGTGGGTCGGCATCGCGTTCGCGTGGTGCATGGTGCTCTTCGCGATGATGCCGCTCTGGCACTGGAAGGGCGGGCAGAACCCGTCGGGCATCCGGCGCCGCACGGAGCCCGCCGCCTACATGAAGCGCGTGATGGAGATGGTCCAGCAGTACGGCGTCGGCACCGACAAGGGCATCCCGATCGTCGCCCCGCCGCCCGGCTCCGACGTCTACCTGGCCGCGATGACGTTCCAATGGACGCCGGTGCTCAAGCTCCAGAAAGGCAAGCAGTACACGCTGCACCTCTCGTCGCTCGACATGGTGCACGGCTTCGCCCTCTACCCCATCAACGTGAACTTCATGGTGCTGCCGGGCTACGACTATGGCCTCCGCGTGACGCCGAACGAGGCCGGTGACTTCCGGATCATCTGCAACGAGTTTTGCGGGATCGGCCACCATACGATGGTGGGCCGCGTGATCGTCGAGGACGCGCCGGCCACGGCCTCCGCGCCCGCAAACCCGGACGGCCCCGTCAACCCCGCGATCGCCGCGCTGGTGGCGGGGGGTGCCAAGTGACCGCCCCCGCCATCGCAAACGCCACGTTCCGCACCTGCGACGTCACCGGCCTCAGGGTCGAGCGCAAGGGCGAGATCCTCACCCGCATCAACGCCGTGGTGTCCGTGGTCGCCCTGCTCGTCGGCGCGATCGCGGCGATCCTGCTCGTGCTCACCCGGTGGCAGGCGGTGCACCTGCTGCCGGCCGAGTGGTACTACCGCATCCTCGGCGTGCACGGGATGAGCATGCTCATCTTCTTCATCATCTTTTTCGAGATGGCCGTGCTGCACTTCACGAGCACGGCGCTCATCAACGCCCGCTGCGCCGCGCCGAAGACGAGCTGGTTCGCCTTTGGCATGATGGTCGTGGGCGCGCTGATGGTGGAGTACCTGATGTGGGCCGGCAAGGCCGACGTCCTCTTCACGTCGTACGTGCCCCTCAAGGCCGACTCGAACTTCTACCTCGGCGTGATCCTGTTCGCGGTGGGCGCGCTGATCGTCGTGGGCGTGTTCTTCGCCAACCTGGTGGTCGCCAAGCGCGAGCGCACGTACCAGGGCTCGCTGCCGCTCGTCGTGTACGGCGCGGTGACGGCCGCGATCATCGCCGTCATCACGCTGCTCCACGGCGCGATCATCTACGTGCCCACGTGGCTCTGGTCGCTCGGCCTCATCAAGAACGTGGACCCCGAGATCTACCGCATGGTGTGGTGGGGCCTCGGGCACTCGTCGCAGCAGATCAACGTCGCGGCCATGGTCGCCATCTGGTACATGAT
>JAYEKC010000349.1:0-2549 GCA_034716715.1 Gemmatimonadota bacterium
CGTGGGAGCCGATCAGCACAGGTGACAGGGGCTGACGGTGGGAGGTAAGGGCCACGAGGAGAGGTGGAGTTGATGTCTGAGCGGTGGGTATGCAGTGTGTGCGGTCACATTGAGCGGGGTGGATCGCCGCCGACGGAGTGTCCCAACTGCGGGGCACCTTTCACGGCCTTCCAGCGTCAGCCGCGCGATCCGCTGGCGAAGTTCAGGCGAATCGAGCTGGTCGAGGAGCGCGAGCCGGGCCACCGGTACGTCATCGTCGGGAACAGCGCCGCGGGTCGGGCAGCGGTGCGCGCTATAAGCGCGCTCGACGAGGACGGGCGTATCACGATCATCTCGGAGGAGGACGCCGAGCTGTATGCCCGGCCGATGCTGCCCGACTTCATCGGCGGCCACGACCGGGGGGATCTGTTCGAGATCAGCGAGATGTTCCCGGGCGAGGGCGCCGAGGTGTTGGTCGGCGAGCGGGCGGTCGCCATCGATCCGCAGGCGCGGCAGGTGGAGTGTGAGAGCGGCCGGACGGTGCCCTACGAATCGCTGCTGCTGGCGACGGGCTCGGCGCCTCGGAAGATTGACTGGCCTCGCTCCGAGGCGGACGGGATCGCGTACCTGCGCAGCCTGGCCGATGCCGAGCGCATCGCGGAGCTGGCCGAGGACGCGAGCCGCGCCGTGGTCGTGGGGGGCGGACTGCTGGGCCTGGAGTTCGTGCGCTGCTTTCACATGCTGGGGCTGTCGGTAACGCACCTGGTGCGCGAGAGCTGGGTCGGCTCCAGTGCGCTGGACGAGGAGGCGGGCCGGATCATCGAGGATGCGCTCGATGACTGGGGCGTGCACGTCGCGCTGGAGGAGGAGGTCGCGGCCTTCATCGCCGACGAGGGCCGCGTGCGCGCCGTCGAGACGAGCAGAGGCCGGCGCATCGAGGGCGACCTGGTGGGCGTCGCCGTGGGCGCGATGCCGCGGACCGAGCTGGCCGAACAGACCGGCCTGGACCGTGGCCGCGGCATCCTCGTAGACGACCGATTCCGGTCGTCTGCGCCCGGGATCTACGCCGCGGGGGACGTGGCGGAGGCGTACGACGTGGTGTGGGACGAGCCGCGCGTGAACACCTCCTGGCGCAACGCCCAGGAGCAGGGCGAGGCGGCCGGCATCGCGATGGCCGGGGGGCGTGTCGCCTACCCGGGCTCGATGGGCGTGAACTACCAGCTCGCGGGCGGGATACCGTTCTGCGCACTGGGCATCGCCGTCCCGGGCGATACCGACGAGTTCGAGGCGCACCTTACCTCTGACCGCCACGCACGGACCTACGCGAGGCACGTGCTGCGCGACGCTGGTCGGCGATTTGAGCGAGGCGCCGCAGATCGAGGACCAGCTCCGCGCCGGCGCCGAACCGACCCGGAGATCAGGCCGGCCGGGGAAGCGCCCGGCACCGGCCGAGGCAGTTGCCGAACCCCGTACTCAAGAGGTGGGAGCAGAGGTGGGATCGTCCATGCACAAGATGACCGAGGAGAGCCTGCAGGATTCCTTCGCCGGTGAGAGCCAGGCGCACATGAAGTACCGCAATTTCGCCGACCGCGCGGCGGAGGAGGGCAAGGACAACGTGGCGCGGCTGTTCCGGGCGGCGGCATTCGCCGAGCAGGCGCACGCCAGCCACCATCTGGACGTGCTCGGGGGCGTTGGCACCACCGCCGAGAACCTCGCCGAGGCTGAGGCCGGCGAGCGCTTCGAGATCACCGAGATGTATCCGGCGTACATGGCCGTCGCCGACGAGCAGGAGGAGGACGAGGCGTACGAGAGCTTCGACTTCGCCCTTCAGGCCGAGAAGCAGCATCAGAAGATGTACGAGCGTGCACAGATGGCCGCCGAGGCGGGCGGCGACGCCACCTTCGACGACATCCAGGTCTGCTCGTTCTGCGGCCATACGCTGGAAGGTGAGGCGCCCGAGAAGTGTCCCGTCTGCGGCTCACCACGGTCGGACTTCGTGGAGTTCTGACCCCGCGCTGATCGAGCGGCGGGCAGCGAAGCCTCCTCTCCACGTGGGGCGGGCTTCCAGCCCGCCATGCTGCGTGCCATACGCGGTCGGCGGCTACTCGCGGGCGCGGCCGTGGCGGACCCGCACCTCGTCGAAGAAGCACTCGCCCACGCCGCAGACCGCCAGGCGCACGCCGACGCCGGCGATCTGCTCGGGGATGATTCGCCCGACCATCATCCGTCGCCAGCCGTCGCTCGCCGTCGCCCCGCGAACCTCGATGCTCCCGGGCGTCCAGCGCGAGACGGCCTTCCCGTCGGCATCGTAGCCGATCAGCCCCAGCGTGGCGCCGCGGTCGGTCATCTCAAAGTCCTCCGGCACATGGACCCGCGCGGTGATGAGGATCGCCTGGCCCGCCTCGACCTCGACCGTCCGGCTGACAGCATTGGCCACCACCCAGCCGCTCTTGAGCGCGGTCCAGCGATCCGACTCCTCGGACTGCACCGCCGACCACAGGCGCAACGAGGACTCGCCGTCGGCGGCCCGAGCGGTTGACGGCTCCACGCCGCAGTCGTCGCCGTAGTCG
>JAYEKC010000350.1:0-2544 GCA_034716715.1 Gemmatimonadota bacterium
TTCGCCGACGGAGGATTCACCGAACTCTCGGCAAACGCGCGCTACGAATACATCACCGACTCGCTGCGCCTGAACCGCGGCGACAAGACGGCCCAACAGCTGGCGCCGGGCGGGTACCAGTGGACGGAGTGGCGCTGGTTGTTCCAGAGCAGCGCGGCGCGCCCGGTGTCGCTCAACTTCACCGCCACGCGTGGCGGCCTCTGGAGCGGAACGCAGACGTCGCTGAACACCACGGTGACCGTGCGGCCGACGTACCGGGCGCGCCTGTCGGCCGGCGTCCAGCACACGAGCGCGACGCTCGACCGCCCCAGCCAGAAATTCGACGCCACGGTCTGGACCGGGCGGGCGAACTACTCGTTCACGACGAACATGTTCCTGGATGCGCTCACGCAGTATGACGCGGCGGTGCACCAGTTCAACGCGAACGTGCGGTTCAACGTCATCCACCACCCGCTGTCGGACCTCTACATCGTGTACAACGAGCAGCGGTTCACCACGGTGGACGCGCCGAGCGTGGGGCGCAGCCTGGTGGTGAAGTTCACCCAGATGTTGTCGTACTGATCCCTACCGCGCCCCGAGGAACTGCTCGACGTTGCGGACGGCGAGGGCAAGGCCGTCGCGGATGACCTCGGGAGTGTTGCCGGCGACGTGCGGGGTGAGCACGACGTTGGGGAGCCGGCGCAGCGGGTCATCCGGCGAGAGCGGCTCGTCGTGGAACACGTCGAGCCCGGCGCCGGCAAGGCGGCCGGACGCGAGTGCGTCGAGCAGGGCCTCGCGGTCCACGAGCGCGGCGCGGGCGGTGTTCACGAGGAACGCCTCGGGCTTCATCAACGCGAGGCGTTCACGGCCCAGGTAGCCGGTGGTGCTGGCGTCGAGGCGGAGGTTGAGCGACACGACGTCCGCCGCGGCGAGCAGTTCCTCGATTGGGGCGGCGCGGGCTCCGGTGGCCGCCGCGCGGCCGCGGTCGGCGCCGGCGGTGGTGGCGAGGACGCGGGCGCCGAACGCGCCGGCGAGCCGCGCCACGCGCCGCCCGATCGCCCCGAGGCCAACGACACCGACCGTCCGTCCCTCCAGCTGGGCAATCGGCGCGCGCGCCCATTCGCCCGCCTTCATGCCGGCGTCGAGCGCGACAACGCGACGCAGCAGGACGAGCGCCAGCGTGATGGCGTGCTCCGCGACCGCGTGGGCGTTGACGCCCGGTGTGCCCACCACGGCCACGCCGCGGGCACGGCAGGCGTCGAGGTCCACGTGGTCGGTGCCCGTACCCCAGATCGAGATGAGCCGCAGCCTGGGGCATGCGGCGAGCACCCGGTCGGTGAACCTGGCGTGCGCGCGGATGTTGATCGCGATCTCGGCCCCCTGCAGCCGGCGTATCAGTTCGTCCTCGCGGTCGGCCCCGCGTTCGGTGTGGACGGCAACGTCGCCGAGCGCGCGCGCCTGCGCCTCGGCCGGGGTGCCGGTGAAGACCGAGGGGTAGTCGTCGGGGACGACGATCGCAACGCGCGCCAGGCTGGCCTCGATGGTGTGGGCGAGCGCAGTATAGGAGCGCCCGGCGCCGTCAGCCAGCGTTCAGGCTCCGATTCGCGTCAATCACGCAGACCCGCCCCGAGGATCACCGATGCGCACCCCCGCCCGTTCCGCCGTTGCCGCCCTGACGCTCGCCGTACTCGTGCCGTGCAGCGCCGCGATGGCGCAACACACCCCGACGATCCGGCAATGGCTGGCCCCAGGCTATCCGTCGGAGCTGGCCGCCGCGAAGAAGGCCGACAAGCTGGCCTGGCAGGCGTACGAGGAGGGCAAGCGGAACGTCTACTTCGCGCAGGCGCCGGACTTCACGCCGCGCCGCCTCACCTCGTTCCTCCAGGATGACGGCACGGACCTGACCAACATCGAGATCTCGGACGATGGTTCGGTGGTGGTGTTCATCCGGGGCAGCGCGCCGAACCGCGACGGCTGGGTTGCCAACCCAAGCGCCGATCCCGACGGCGCCGAGCGCGCCATCTGGGCGGTGAAGACGGCGGGGGGTGCACCAGCGTGGCGCGTGGCCGAGGGCAGCAACCCCGAGTTGTCCCCCGACGGGCGCTGGGTGCTCTACGTGCGCGACGGGCAGGTCTACCGGGCAGCCGTGAACCGGGCGCAGCAGACGGACAGCATGAGCCGCGGCCTGAAGCCCTTCATCATCGAATGGGGCGCACAAAGCAGCCCGCGCTGGTCGCCCGACGGGATGCGAATCGCGTTCGTGTCCACGCGCACGGACCACAGCTTCATCGCCATCTACGACGTGAAGACGCGCACGGTGCGGTACCTGCATCCCTACGTCGACTTCGATACGAGCCCCACCTGGTCTGCCGACGGCAAGCAGGTGGCGTTCATCCGGACGCCGGGCCTCCCGTTCGGCCGCGGCCCGCTCGTGCCGGCGGCCAACGCTCCCGCAGCGGCCGGCCGCGGCGCTCCCGGGGGAGGTCGCGGCGGCCGGGGCGGGCGCGGCGGCCGCGGCGGGCGCTCGAACGATCCGCGCATCGGGATGTTCGACGCCGCGTTCGA
>JAYEKC010000351.1:0-2540 GCA_034716715.1 Gemmatimonadota bacterium
GGCCGGCCCGCCCCTGGCCACGGTCGCCCGTCATCTGTCTCCTGTCACCTGTCGCCTCGCACTTGTCGTTCTATGGCTTGAGCCGGTGCATCATCCGCGGGAACGCGATGCACTCGCGGATATGCGGGGTGCCGCAGATCCACGCCACGGTGCGCTCGAGGCCGAGCCCGTAGCCCGCGTGTGGGAAGGTGCCGTACTTCCGGAGCGCGAGGTACCAGTCGTACGCGTCCTCCGGCAGCTTCTCCTCGCGAATCCGGTGGAGAATCCTGTCGAGGTCATCCTCGCGCTGTGAGCCGCCGATGATCTCGCCGTAGCCCTCGGGCGCCAGGCAGTCGTCGCAGAGCACGGTGCGCGGGTCGGCCGGGTTCTCCTTCATGTAAAAGGCCTTGGCCTCCTTCGGGTAGTTCTTCACGAACACCGGCGTCGCGTAGTCCTCGACGAGCAGCGTCTCGTCTTCGGCGCCGAGGTCGTCGCCCCACTGCACGTGGCTGCCCTTCTTCTGCAGGGTGGTCACCGCGTCTGTGTAGTCGATGCGCGGGTACGGCGCCTTCGCGGCGGCCTCGAGCTTCGACACGTCCCGCTCGAGTTCCTTGAGCTCTGGCTGCCGTCGCTCCAGGACCCGCTTCAGGATGAACACGAGCATGTCCTCCTGGAGCTGCATGTTGTCGTCGGAGTCGTTGAAGGCCACCTCGGGCTCGATCATCCAGAACTCGGTGAGGTGGCGGCGCGTCTTGGACTTCTCGGCGCGGAACGTGGGACCGAAGGTGTAGATCTTGCCGAAGGCGGCCGCCGCGGCCTCGCCGTAGAGCTGGCCGGTCTGCGCGAGGTAGGCGTTGCCGAGATCGAAGTACTCCGTGGAGAACAGCCCGCTCCGCTCGCCGATGGCCGCCGTCAGGACTGGCGTGTCGACGCGCAGGAAGCCCCGCTCGTAGAAGAAGTCGTGGATGGCCTGCTCCACCTCGTGCCGCACGCGCGCGATGGCCACCTGCCGGGGCGACCGCAGCCAGAAATGCCTGTGGTCGAGCAGGTAATCGACTCCGTGCTCCTTGGGCTGGATGGGGTAGTCGAGCGGGCTGGCCCCGATGACCTCGAGGTTCGACACGCCGAGCTCGTGCCCGCCCACCTGCCGCGCGTCCACCTTCACCTCGCCCGTCACCGCGATGCAGGTCTCCTGCGTCAGCTGGGCGAACCGGTCCCAGACCTCCGCGGCAACCTGGCTCTTCACCAGCACGCACTGCACGAGACCCGTGCCGTCACGCATCACGATGAACGCGATCTTCCCGCTGGACCGCAGGTGCGAGACCCAGCCGCGAACGGTGACCGACTGGCCGACGTGCGATGGGAGATCGGATATGCGAACGCTTTGCATGTCAGGAAGCTGGGTGAAAAGACGCGGCCGCGACTGGATCGGCGCGGCCGCAAACAGGTGGTGGAATCTAGCGATTGCCGCGGTAGCTGACCTTGTAGATCGTGCCGGCCACGTCGTCGCTCACGTAGAGCGAGCCGTCCGTGCCCTGCGCGAGTCCCGTCGGCCGGTGGATGCGGCCGTCGGTTCCCGGCATCCCGTCCTTCGAGAACCCGGTCGCGAAGTCGCGGTGCGTTCCCGCGCGATCACCCTGAAGCGGCAGGAATGCCACGCGGTAGCCCTGCTGCGCGAGCGGCGCGCGGTTCCACGACCCGTGGAACGCGACGAACGCGCCGCTCCGGTACTCGGCCGGGAACTGCGACCCGGTGTAGAACATCATGTCGTTTGGCGCCCAGTGGCCCGGAAACGCGTAGACCGGGTTCTTCTTCCCCGCGCACCGGTCCGCCTTCTTGCCGTCGCCGCCGTACTCCGGGGCCGTGACCAGCTTCTTCTCGTCCATCGACCAGTAGCAGTAGGGCCAGCCGAAGTCGTCGCCCTTGAGCACGTGGTTCACCTGCTCGCCCGGATTCTCTGCGCCGTAGCGGTCATCGTGGCCCGGCCAGAGGCCCGCCGGCGGCGGCTGGAGGCCGTCGCGCCCGTGCATGGTCACCCACAGCGTCTGGTCGGCCGGATTCACGGTGAGCGCCACCGAGTTCCGGATGCCCGTGGCGAAGCGCGTGCCGTCCGCCGGCTTCTGTCCCTTCCGGTTGGCGTCGAAGGCCCAGATGCCCGCGCGCGTCTCGAGCTCCACGCACGGGTCCACCCCCGGCGTCTGCGCGGCGCGCGAGCCCGGCTCGCACGCGTTGGAGCGCGACCCGACGTTCATGTAAAGCGTGCCCCCAGCGATGACGAAGTTGTAGGCCGAGTGCCCGCCCGTCGCAAAGTCGGTGACGATCGTGTCGGGCGCGCCAAGCGTCGTCTGGCCGGCACGGTACGCGTAGCGGACGATGGACAGGCCCGAGGACGAGTAGAGGTAGCCGTTGGCGAGCGCGATGCCCGACCCGCTCGCCTCGGCGAGCTTGCGGACCGTCTCGGCCTTGCCGTCGCCGTTGGCGTCGCGGAGCAGGTAGATGGCGCCGGGCGACCGCGGCGCGCCCCGCCCGCCGGTGGCGTTGCCCACGATCAGCAGGTCGCC
>JAYEKC010000352.1:0-2540 GCA_034716715.1 Gemmatimonadota bacterium
CTCGGCTTCGGCGCGATGGTGTTCGTGGGGCCCGACGCGATCCGCGCCGTGGACAAGGGCGGCAACATGGCCGCGCCGCTGCTGGCCGAGTTCCTCGGCGGCACGCCGTTCCTCGGGTTCATCGCCGCGGTGGCGTTCGCGACGATCCTCGCGGTGGTCGCGGGGCTCACCCTGTCCGGCGCGGCTGCCCTGTCGCACGACCTCTGGACCAACGTCGTGCGGAAGGGGGAAGCCGAGCCGCAGTCGGAGCTGCGCGTGGCGCGCATCTCGTCGCTCATCCTCGGCGTGGTGGCCATCATCCTCGGCATCACCTTCAAGGGCCAGAACGTCGCGTTCATGGTGGGCCTCGCGTTCGCCATCGCGGCGAGCGCGAACTTCCCGGCCATCGTGCTCTCCATCTTCTGGCGCCGATGCACGACGGCCGGCGCCGTCGCGAGCATGCTGGCTGGCGGATTCGGCGCGCTGCTGCTCATCTACCTGTCGCCGGTGATCCAGGTGGACGTGCTGAAGCACGCCGGCGCGTGGTTCCCGCTCCGGAATCCGGGGATCATCACCATCCCCGGCGCGTTCCTCGTCGGCATCGCCGTGTCGCTCGTGACGCGCGACGAGCGCGCGCTCACCTCGTGGGACGCGGTGGTGCACGACATGGTCGTCGGCCGGAAAACCAGGTAGCGGCGGAGCGCGACGCTCGTGACAACCCCTGACGCTGGAGCGCCGCCCGCGGGGGCCGCGCCGGGGGCCGCGCCGGGCGTCGCGCCGGGCGTCGCGCCGGGCGTCGCGCCCGGCACCGCGCCACGCATCGAAGACCGCAACGACCTCGGCCTGGGCGCCGTCGTCGCGTCGGAGAGCACCACGCGGCTCCTCAACCGCGACGGCTCGTTCAACGTCCGCCGCAAGGGGCTCGGCTGGTGGCGTTCGCAGAGCGCGTACCACACCGCACTGGAGATGTCGTGGCCGAAGTTCCTGATCGCGGCCACCACGGGTTGGCTGGCGATCAACGTCGTGTTCGCAATCGCCTTCCTGGCGTGCGGGCCCGACGCCCTCGTGGGCGCGGCGCCGTCGCAGCTCGGCGGCTCGTTCGCGCGCGCGTTCTTCTTCAGCATCGAGACCATCGCGACCATCGGCTACGGCAACATCGCGCCCGTCGGCGCCCTGCCGCACACGATCATGGTGGTCGAGTCGTTCACGGGCCTGATGACGCAGGCGCTCATCACGGGGCTGCTTTTCGCGCGATTCGCGCGTCCCACGGCCGCCGTGCGGTTCAGCAGCCGGATGCTCGTGGCGCCCTACCGCGGCGGCCGCGGCCTGATGCTGCGCATCGCCAACACGCGCGACAACCAGATCATCGACGTCACCGCCCGCGTGAACTACAGCTGGCTGGAGCCGGGGCCGGCCGGACCGGTGCGCCGCTTCCGCCAGCTCGACCTCGAGCGGTCCACGGTGATGCTGTTCCCGCTCGCGTGGACGATCGTCCATCCCATCGACGAGCGCAGTCCGATGGCGGGCCTCTCCGACGCGGATCTCCGCGCCCGCGACGTGGAGATGATCGTGCTGGTCACCGGGGTGGACGAGACGTTCGCCCAGCAGGTGCACGCCCGCACGTCATACCGGGCGCATGAGGTGGCGTGGGGCGCGAAGTTCCGGAACATCTTCAACCCGCCGGACGCGCGCGGGCGGCTCAGCGTGGACGTGCACCGCCTCGACGAGTACGACCCCGCGCCGCTGCCGCCCCACGGCGCACCGATTTCCCCTGCCGCTGCGTAGCGGATCCCGTTCGCGACCGCCGCCCGGATGCGCCGCGCCCCTTCGCGCCGCGCCCCTTCGCGCCGCGCCCCGTCGTGCCGCGCGAATCCGAAACGCCGTGCTTGTGGGCCTGCCGCGCGGCGGCGTGCTTCGGGTGCGTGTGCTTCTTCCCGTACAGCTCGAGCCGCCGCTTCCGGCTGATCGCCTCGAGGATGGTGCCGCGACACTTCCGCGACCCGCACCGGCAGCCGTAGAGCGTGACCTCTTCCTCGGGCGTCTCCGATCCGTCGCGCCCGTACGCGTAGTCGTAGGTGAGTTCCTCGCCCTTCCGGATGTTCCGGACGGCGTCGATGAACACGCGCCCCGCCTCGATCTCCGACTCGCAATTGCCGTCGCACGAGTGGTTGATGTACCGCGCGTCGTTGCCGTCCACGTACGCGTCGATCACCACCGACCGGTTGACGCTGAAGAGGAACGTGTGGTGGGCGCTGTCGGCGTGGTCGTCGTAGCGCGCGTCGGCCACCTTGTGCGACACCCGCTCGCCCAGGTACTCGACGATCCGCTCGCCCTTCCTGATGTCGCGCGTCGCGAACGCGCCCAGCCCCGCGATCTTCGATTTCCGGACTTCGAACGGCTGCTCCTCCGGCGGCAACCTCAGCGTACGACGCGCCATCCCGTTTCCACTCCCACGTAGAAGTTCCGCCCCGGAGCGGGTTCCAGCACCCGGCCGCCGGCGCCATTGACCGTCACCGATCCCACATACCGCACGTCGCGCAGGTTGTTCACTGCCGCGAACG
>JAYEKC010000353.1:0-2533 GCA_034716715.1 Gemmatimonadota bacterium
GCGGCGCACCTCGCGTTCCATGGCGTCGCCGGTGAACGCGGCGTCGAACTCGCGGGCGCGGAACAGTGCGCCGGCATCGGCCCGGGTGACGTCGGCCGGCGTGAGGCCGAGCCGGGTTGTCAGGAACCCGGGCAGGACGTCGTCCCACATCGCCTGCGTATCGCGCAGGAATGCCGCGCACTGGCCGCGGAGGTCGGAGAGTGACACCGCCGCAAGCGCCTCGAACGTCGCGATGTACGTCGGCGCGATGCCCGCCGCGGTCCAGAGGTCGCACTCGCGCTGCAGTCGTTCCTGCTTGAGTGGCGCGAGTTCGGCCGACACCAGGGCGGCGCGGGCGTCGTCGACGGCGCGACGCTCGCGGGCGTCGACCGTGTTGGAGAGCGTGATGGCGACGCGCTGGTACGGTTCGCGCGACCCGTCGGGAAGGGCGATCTGCGCGGTGGCCTCCCACTTCAGGTCCCGCTCCTCGAGCGGCGCGAGCTCGCGCCCGATGCGCGAGTCCACGACCCATTCCAGCAATACCCGCGCCGAACGGGCCTCGTCGGTGCCGGGCGCCGCCGCCTCGTGCGCGCCGCGCACGGCGGCCATGGCCTCGTCGCCGTAGGCGGCGGCGTGCCGTGCGTAGATGGGCTGCAGGTCGGCGCCGGGCTTCAGGCCGGCCAGTGCGGCGTGGACTTCACGGGCGATGTCCTCGAGGAACGGCTCCGCCCGGGAGCGAACGGCGTCGAGCGACGTGACTGGTGCGGTCATGGCGGCGGAATATAGGTCGCGGCGTCACCGCGGCGTCACGACTCCGGTCGTGCTGACCGGATCCCGACCGGCTACCCCCGGGCCACGCGGAACACCTCGTCGATGGTCGTGGCGCCCGCGCGCACGAGGCGAATGCCGTCCTCGAACAGGGTGCGCATCCCCTTGCGGATGGCGATCGCCCGCAGCTCCTCCGAGCCCCGGCGCTGCTGCACTTCCTCGCGCAGCTCGGCGTCCATCACCAGGAGCTCGTAGATGCCGGTCCGGCCGCGGTACCCGGTGCCACGGCACGCGTCGCAGCCGGCACCGCGCCAGTGGCGGGCGACGCCGAGCGCCTGCAGGTCCACGCGCCGGGCCAGCGCGCTGTCCGGCACCGCCTCCACCTTGCACGACGGGCAGATGCGCCGCACGAGCCGCTGGGCCAGCACGCCGTCCACCGTGCTCGCCACGAGGTACGCCGCCACGCCGAGGTCGAGGAGGCGCGTCAGGGCCGTCGGCGCGTCGTTGGTGTGGAGCGTGGAGAGCACGAGGTGGCCGGTGAGGGCTGCCTGGGTGGCGATCTGCGCCGTCTCGCCGTCGCGGATCTCGCCCACGAGAATGATGTCGGGGTCCTGACGCAGCATCGCGCGCAGCGTGTTCGCGAAGGTGACCCCGGCCTTCTCGTTCACGGGCACCTGGGGCACGCCCGCGAGCTCGTACTCCACCGGATCCTCCACCGTGAGGATCTTCTCCCGCCCCGTCTTCAGCATTTCCACCGACGCGTAGAGCGTCGTGGACTTGCCCGAACCGGTGGGTCCCGTGCTGAGCACGATGCCATGGGGCCGCGAGATCACCTCGCGGAACCGCTCGAAGGTGTCGTCGGCCATGCCCAGCTCAGTGAGCGAGATGCGGCCGCGCTCCTTGTCGAGCAGGCGCAGCACGACGCTCTCGCCACGCAGCGTGGGCACCGTCGAGACGCGCACGTCCACCTGCCGGTCCTGCAGCCGGAGCCGGATGCGCCCGTCCTGCGGCATCCGCCGTTCGGCGATGTCGAGCTCGGCCATGATCTTGATGCGGCTGATGATGGCCGCGGCGAGGTGCGGCGGCGGCGACGGCGCCGGCTGGAGCACGCCGTCAATGCGATACCGCACGCGCAGCTCGTGGTAGTACGCCTCCAGGTGCACGTCGGAGGCCCGCGCCTCGAGCGCCTCGATGAGCAGCAGGTTCACGAGCCGCACCACCGGCGCCTCGTTGGCGAGGTGCAGCAGGTCGTCGAGCGGAATCTCGTCGGCGGTGCCGGCCCGCTTCTCGCCGCCGAGCCCGGCGATCACGCCCTCGGCGGTGACCTCATCCTCCGCGTAGGCCCGGCGGATGGCGCTCTTGAGGTCGTGCTCGCCGTGCTTCTCGAGCTCCACGTCCACGCCAAAGAGCAGGCGCAGGTCGTCGATGGCAAGCGGGTCCACGCGGTCGAGCCACGTGCCCACCCGCACGAGGTCGCCGGCAACCTGCAGCGGCAGCACGCCGTGCTGCTCGAGCCAGTCGGCGGTGAGCGACCGGGAGAGTCGCTGCACGCCCGCCAGTTCGGTCAGCTCGTCGAGCCGGGCCGCGTCGCTGGCGCCCACGCTACAGCCCCGGCGGGGGGCGCCGCCGCCCCGTGTCGGGCGGCGTCTTGACCTTGAGGGAGTCCTCGGGCGAGATGCGCGGCCCCAGGGGCACGTCCTTCAGCAGGTCCGTCCCGCTCTTCAGCGAGTTGCGGAACCGCTCGATGTCCTCGTCGCTCGAGATGATGTGCGGCGTGAGGAACAGG
>JAYEKC010000354.1:0-2529 GCA_034716715.1 Gemmatimonadota bacterium
GCGTGCGTGAACTTGCGCCGCTCGTTCGTGACCACGCCGATCGAGACCGACATCAACGGCACCTTGTGCAGCTGGCCACGACGGTCCTTGCCAAAATAGTAGCCCGCACGCCGATCCTGCTCGGAATACTGGTATGGAATCAACGTGTCGAAGGCGTGGACGATCTCGTCGCACGTCTCGGTGACGTGCTCGATCGGCATGATGAAGATGAAGTCGTCGCCGCCGATGTGGCCTACGAACGCCTGCTCCGCGCAGGTGCCCTTCACCACGTCGTGCAGGATCTTCGACAGGATCCGGATGACGCGGTCGCCGTCGTAGTAACTGTACCGGTCATTGTACTCCTTGAAATGGTCGAGGTCGGCGTAGCAAACCGCGAACACCTCGCCCAGCTCGAGGCGCCGCGCGATGTTGGCCTCGATTTCGACGGCTCCGGGAAGCCGGGTGGACGGATGCACGAACGTGTCGCGATCCGAGCGGCGGAGCAACGCGTCCAGGCGCAGCGGCACTTCCACGGGGTTCGCGCCGTCGCGAAGAACCTCGTCGGCCTTGGCGTCGAAGGCCGCGGCGAATGCGATGTCCTCGTTCCGCGTGCACACGCACACGGGCACGATCCCCGTGAACGAGTCGAGCTTCAGGCGCCGGCAGCCATGCAGGGCGGCCACCGGATGCACGCGGGCATCCACCACCACCAGCCGGGGCCGGCTGCGAAGCGCGGCCGCCAGCAACGCGTCCGCGTCCGAAAGCACCGAAACCGGAATCCGGCGGTCCGCGAGCCACCGCGCGACGGCGTCCGGCAGGGCGGCGCCGTCGGGCGACAGGACAAAGGCGTTGGGCGGGTTCACGAAGTCATGGGGCGGTCCGGGCGAAAATACGCCGTCTCCCCCCAAGTGTCAAAGCTCTGCACGGCAAGCACTTGCACGGAACGCGCGCGGGCCCCGTTTCGTGCATTGCCCCGGGACGGCTCGCCGCCGCGGCCATCACGGGAACGGAACGCTCAGCGACAACCGGTATCCGTCGCGTGGCGCCCCCACACCACCCCGCAGGCGCAGCGTGATGAAGGCGTCAATGGTCGACAGCAGGTGGTTGACGGCGATCGCGGCGAGGTAGTGGCCAGCCTCCCGCCCCACGTCGTTCTTCCGGCGGATGATCTGGCGGTACAGGTCCCACTCCAGCTGCGCGTTGCGCCACGACCAGCGGTACTCGGGTCGAACGGCGTGCGCGACATAGTACGAAACGGCGGCCTGGTAAACGGGCGACGCGTGGTTCGGTTCCACGTCGGGATTGGGCCAGTCCGACAGCCGCCGCGCCCGGAGCCAGATGGCGCCATTGTACGTCGTCGTGTCCACCTCGGGGGAGAACTGGCCCGTGCCGGGCGAGCGATCGAAAACGCCACTTTCCAGGTGCTTTTCCATCGCCTCGTAGTAGTCCCAGTCCCCAATGAGGTTGTTGCCGGGGACGAACGCTCGCGCCACGTCGCGGGCCAGTCCGATGAATCGTTCCCGCTCCCGGTGGAGCGCATTCAGGTCGTTGAAATAGCCGATGACGGCGTACGCCTCCACGGCGAGGTACGCCACGAAGCGGTCCTGCCCGAGGCGGATCTGCCCCCAGCCGGGCAGCGCGGTCGACGCCAGCGGAACCCACCACGCGGAATCCCGGCCCACCAGCCCGCTGCCGCGCGGCTTTGCGCGGCCCGCCGGCGGCGCGAGCGTCGGCGCGTCGGGGCCGCCGGCAGGATCCGAACGTGTCACTCCCGCCGGCGTTGGCGTGGGCTGGCCCGCCGCGGGGGAGATGACCGCCGCCACCGCCACGCCCACCGCGATGGCGCGCGCGATCCAGCGGCGGGCCGTCGGGTTGCGAGTCCCGATCGGCCGCCCCACGGGTGGATGGCGCGTTGCCGTCATCGAAAACCGAAGCGAAGGGTGAGGTATGTGGGCGGCTCTCCTGCCTGCACGGTAACGCCCCCGAACGACCGGGCAAGGTCGATGCCGAGCGTACCCTGACGATAGCCAAACCCGATCGCGCCGCCGGCCCTGGTGGGGTCGGCGCTTTCCGTCAGGACTCCGGCGCGCAAGTACAGCCGGTGCACGGCGTCGAACTCAACGCCTCCACGCACGGAGAGCCCCCCGAACGCCAGGTTCGTCACCACCTCGGCCGACGCGCGCACGGAACTTCCGGGCACGGCGCGCCACACGTCATCCCAGCGGTACTCCGCTCCCACGTGGACGCGTGTCGGCAGCGGGTCGGTTTGTTCCTGGTCGATGGTCTGGAGGCCGAACCCGGCGTTCCGGATCGTCGCGCCGAGCGTGAGTCGCTGCGCGCTGTCGGCCACGACGTGGACGCCGAAGTCGAAGGCGCTGGTGGACACGGAGAACGTGGTCTGGTTCGAGCACGCCCCGCTGCACGTCTGTGACTGGCGAATGTACTTGTAACTGACGCCGGTCGACACGCGGGAGCCGAAGGTCGCCGCGTAGGACGTCGCGAGCACCGCCGCCCGAGAGTAGATCGTGCCGATCGTGTTGCCGAACTCGT
>JAYEKC010000355.1:0-2516 GCA_034716715.1 Gemmatimonadota bacterium
GCGAGCCACGCCGGACGCGCCGCCGCCGCTGGTGGCGACCCTGGCGGGTCCGTACCAGCAGGCCACGGAGGACGTGCTCGGGCGCGCGGCCGTGCTCATCACGGCGCTCCGGTCATCGGACGTCCGTGTCGCCGCCCAGCTCAGCCCGCAGGCCACGCGCCTGCTCGGCTCGACCCGCCTGCTGCTCGATTCACCGGCCGCCACCGACCAGCGCATGCGCAACCTGCTGCTCGACCTGGAACTGACCCTGGCGCAGATCGCGCGAATGCAGCCGGCGCGCGGCACCACGGAACTCACCCTGATCAACGATGCGGTCGTCGAGCGCGACATCGTGCCGAGGATTCGCTCGGCCGTTGTCGACCTCTCGGCGGGCGGCTACTAGGAGATTTCGATGCACAAGGAACTGATCGCGATCCTCGTCATGACGTCGGCCGTCGCCGGCGCCCAGCAGCGCCCGGTCCCGCCGGCGCCGCCAGCGCCCCCCGCGCCCATCATCGCGCCAGCGCCGGCGATTGCGCCGATGATCGCGCCGGCGCCGATGGCGGGCCAGTGGATCGAACTTCCCGACCGCCTGGAAATCGAGCGGCTGGCCGAGCAGACGAGGGAAATGGCGCTGGAACAGTCGCGCATGGCCCGCGAGATGTCGCTCGAGCAGGCGCGCGCGATGGCCGACATGGCCCGCGAGCAGGCGCGGATGGCGTTCGAGCAATCGCGCACGGAGTCGGCCATGGCGCGGGAGGAGGCGCGGGCGATGGCCGAGCAGGTTCGCGGACAGATCGGTACCACCATTGCGCCGGCGATCGCCGACATGACGGAGGCGCTCAGCGGCGCGTGGGGTGCCACGTTCGCGTCACGCCCGCCGAGCCCATGGGCGCAGCGTGACCCCGCTGACTCGCTCTACCGCGCGGCGTACGAGACGATGAACAAGGGCGACTACCGGAAGGCCGCCGCCCTGTTCCGCGAAATCCCACAGAAGTTCCAGTATTCGGCGTACGCCGCCGACGCGATGTACTGGACGGCGCACGCGCTCTATCGCGTGGGCACGACGCCCGACCTGCAGGATGCCCTGCAGACGCTCGAACAGTTGAAGCAGAAGTACCCGAACTCGCGGCTCCGCGGGTCGCAGGCCGACGTCGCGACACTCCAGGTGCGCATCGCCGGCGTGCTCTCGGCGCGCGGCCAGGGCGGGTCCGACATCGTGAAACGGGCGCTGGCCCAGGGCACCAGCGTCTGCGACGCGGAGGAGCAGCAGATCCGTTCGGCGGCGCTCAACGCGCTCATGCAGACCGACCCCGACGCGGCGAACGACTACGCGCAGAAGGTGCTCGGCCGCAAGGACGACTGCTCGCGCGACATCCGGCGCACTGCCGTGTTCCTCATCGGCAATCGCGGCGATCCGAAGGCCGCGGCGACGCTGATCGGCGTGGCCAAGGGCGATCCGTCGGCCGACGTCCGCGGTGCCGCCATCCAGTACCTGGGGCGCATGCCGGGCGACGACGCGCTTGGCGCACTCGAGGAACTGGCCAAGTCGGACAGCGATGCCCAGGTGCAGCGCGAAGCGATCCGGCAGCTTGCCCGCAGCGCGAACCCGCGGGCGCGGAACGGCATCAAGGCGCTGGTCGAGCGGAACGACGTGTCGGACAACCTCCGGATCACCGCCCTCGACGCGCTCGATCCCGAGCGTTCCACGCAGGAGGATGTGGCGTGGCTCCAGGCGACGTACGCCAAGGTCGAGAGCCCGCGCGTCCGCTCGCGGATCATCAGCGCCATGGCCCGGATCGGCGGCGCGCAGAACGAGAAGTGGTTCGCGGCGCTCGCAAACAACGAGAACGAGTCCATCGACGTTCGCGTCGAGGCGCTGCGCCGCGCGGCACCCTCGATGGAGGTGGCAGCTCTCGGCCGGCTCTACGACCAGACCGGGCAGCGGCAACTGCGTTCGGAACTCATCCGCCAACTCGGCAACCGGCGCGAACCGGAGGCCATCGACAAGCTGGGGGAGATCGCCAAGACCGGGACCGACCCGCAGCTGCGGACCCGCGCGATCGAGGTCCTGTCCAACAGCAAGGATCCGCGCGCGGCGAAGCTGATCCTCTCGCTGATCGACCGGCCGTAGGAGGAGCGGTGCGCACACACGTACACGCGCGATGCGCGGCCGCGGCGGGGCTCATCGCCCTCGGTTGCGCGACCGCCGGGGCGCAGGGCTCGCTGGAACGCCGGGTCGGCGCGACGGCCGACGGCACCGTGCAGTTTCACTTCGCGGCCCGCGAGGGCGCGTGCGGAAACGGTCGGACGTTCTTCCGCGTGGAAGACGACGGATGGTTCCAGTCTTCGTCGGGCAGCGTCACGTACTCGGGCAGCGGCATGCCGGCGGACAACGCGTGCGCGCGCGGGCCGGTGCGCGTGGTGATCGCGAGGGCCGGCGGCGAGCCGGTGCGGATCGAGACCAACGTCGGCCCGCTCGCCACGGTTCCTGAGGATGGGACCGACCTCGGCGCGTTTCCTGCCCGCGAGGCGGC
>JAYEKC010000356.1:0-2513 GCA_034716715.1 Gemmatimonadota bacterium
GGCTTCGGCGCACGCTGTAGAAGAAGTTTCCCCCGCCCCCCGGGGCCCCGCGACGCGTCGCCGGCAGGTCCCTCCTGGAGCCTCCGCCACATCTCCGCCACCCCGCACGGGCGCAGCACCACGGCCCCGTCGCGGGGTGTCGTCGTTCTGGCCCTCAGTGGCGAGGTGTCATGTCCCACCGGAACGTCCACCGCATCACGCTGGCCCGTTCGCCCCGTGGCCTGGCCCGCCATCGTCGTCGCGTGCTCGCCCAGCTCCACAAGCGGCACGTCAAGCGCGCGACTTTCCGCGATTGCGGGCGGCGGTGCGTTTACTGCGGCACGTCCCTAGGGCTCGACATCGCCACGCTCGACCACGTTGTCCCGCTCTCGCGGGGCGGCGACCACGCCCCCGGCAACCTCGTGGCCGCGTGCCGGGCGTGCAACCAGCTGAAGGGCTCGCAGCTGCCGGTGGAGTTCTTCACCCGCCACCCGTGGGCGGGTGCCAACTTCATGCGCTACGCGCGTGCCGTGCACCGTACGCTGAAGCGCGGCGCGCGACGGGCGGTGTCGCTCCACTTCGCACAGGCGGCGTAGCCGCCCCGGCCTGCGCGCCGCCGCCGGGGTCGGCGCGCAGGCCCTCCAGGGCCAGCATCACGCGCTTGCGGTCGGAGCCCCACGCGTAGCCGCCCAGCGCGCCCGTGCTCCGGAGCACGCGGTGGCAGGGAATCAGCCAGCTCACCGGGTTCCGCCCCACCGCGTTGCCCACCGCGCGCGACGCGCCGGGTTCGCCGATGGCGTCCGCCAGGGCGCCGTACGTCGTGACGCCGCCGTCCGGCAGCGCCAGCAGCGCGCGCCAGACCTTGAGCTGGAAGTTCGTCCCCTTCACGTGAATCGAGAGGCCCGGGGCCGGCCCCGCCCCCGGCGCCGGAAATGCCTTCACCGCCGCCCCGCGCGTCGCATCCTGGTCCGGCACCAGCTCGGCCCGGGGCCAGTCGCTCCGCAGCCGCGCCACGGCCGCCGCGCGCGACACGGGATCGATGAACGCGAGGTGGCAGATGCCGTGGCGGGTGACGGCGACCAGGCATTCTCCGAACGGCGTCGGGTGGAAACCGTACGCGATGCGCAGCCCCTCGCCCGCGCGCGACACGTCACCCGGCGTCACCGCCTCGGCGTTGAGCACGAGGTCGTGCGCCCGTGACGGACCCGACAGGCCCGCCTCGAGCGACGCCGCCAGCACGCTCTTCCGGTCGCGCAGCAGCGCCACGAGGCGCGTGGCGGCCTGGTGCTGGAGGTACCGCTTGGGACTGATACCGGCCCATCGGGTGAAGAGCCGCTGGAAGTGCGACTCGGACAGCCCGGCGTGCCTGGCCACGTCGGCCAGCGACGGTGCGGCGCCCGGCGCCGCATCGAGGTAGCGGATGGCGCGTTCGATGCGCGCGTAGTCGGCGAGTGGGTTGGAAGTCATGCGTGCACGGTAGCGCCAGCCAATGGCGCGCTCAATCCGATTCTTGCGGCGATGCCGAGTAGCCAGTAGACAGCAGCCAGTACCCGGTAGCCAGACGGCTACCATCTGCTCCTCCGTCTACTGTCTACTGTCTACTGTCTACTGTCTACTCAGTAATCGACCGGCCGCAGGTAGCTCTCCCCGATCGCCGCCGTGGACAGCAGCGCCACGGTCGGCAACCGCCGCTTCCAGTGCGTGCCGTCGAGGCGCGCCCGCACCACTTCAACCTCGGCGGCGTCCAAGCCGTGCCGCACGAGCTCGGCCGCAGTCCAGCCGTGCAGCAGCCAGTTGAGGATCACGTCGGCCTTCGCGTAGCTGATGCCGAAATCGCCCTCGTCGGTCTGGCCCTCGATGAGGTCGGCCGACGCCGGCTTCGATACGATCTCGTCGGGTACGCCGAGGTGGCGCGCGAGCGCCCAGACCTGCGTCTTGAACAGGTCGCCGATGGGGTTCACGGGCGGCGAGTCGTCGGCGTGCCACGTGAAGTAGCCGAGGAGGCGCTCGCTCTTGTTGCCCGTGCCGAGGGGCAGGGCCACGTGCTTCGCCGCGAGGTCGAACAGCGCGATCATCCGCGTGCGCGCCATCACGTTGCCGCGCCTGGCCGGACTCGCGTCGGGCTCCTGCGTGAGGTATCCGTCCACGGCGGCGCTGATGTCGAGCGTGCGCACCTTGACCCCCAGCCGCTGGATCACCAGGTCGGCGTGCGCGAGCGAGTCGGGGCTCGACGTCCGGTACGGAAGCCGCAGGCCAAGGACGTGGCCGGGCCCGAGGGCGCGCGCGGCGAGGGTCAGCGTCACCGCCGAGTCCACGCCGCCCGACACCCCCACGACGGCGTCGGTAAACCCGCGGCGCGTGAACTCGTCGCGCAGGAACGCCACGAGCCAGCGCTCGACGAGCTCCGGGTCGATGTCGAGGGGTGGCGGCTCGCCGCGCCCCGTGTTGCCCCCGCGCACCAGCGCGAGCGGCGCCGCCAGTGCACCATCGCCGTTCGCGGCCGGCGCCGGCCGCGGAGCGCCGGGAGCGCCGGG
>JAYEKC010000357.1:0-2509 GCA_034716715.1 Gemmatimonadota bacterium
GCGCGCGTCGCGCGCGTCGCGCACGACGCAGGCCCTCGCCGCGCCGGTGCCGTTCGCCCCCACGGCGACGGACGCGCGCGACGTGTTCCTCGGCGTCCTGCCCGACGCCGCGCACGCGGCGCTCCTGCTCGACGCGGACGGCCTCGTGGTGGCGGGCCGCTACCGCGGGGCCGACGGGCAGGACCTCGCGGCGGACGTGGGTGCGCAGCTCTCGGGCGTGAGCGACGAGGCGTCGCGGGCGATGCGGCACCTGGGCGTGGGCGCCTGGACGCACCTGGCGGTGGAGGCCGAGGGCGCCAGCGTGGCGATGGCGCCGAGCGGCGACGGCATCGTGCTCGTGGCGGCGCCGCGCCGCGTGCCGCTGGGGTTCGTGCGGCGCGTCCTCGAGCGCGCGGCGGAGCGGGCGCGCCGCTGGCTGGAGAGCGGCACGTGAGCACGCCCTTCAGCGGCATCCTCGCCGGGCTCATCCGCCACCGGGGCGTGAAGGGGTGCCTCGTGGTGGGCGAGCGCGACGGGCTCATCGTGGACTCCACCGTGCAATTCGGCGTGAACCCGCAGACGTTCGCGGCGCTGACGGCGTCGCTCTTCCGCAAGGCGCGGCGGGCGGCGCAGGCCGCCGGCTTCGGCGACGCGACGTTCGTCCAGCTCGAGGCGGAGCAGGGACGCGTATGCGCGGTGGGCCGTGGCGACCTCGTCCTCGTGGTGGTGGCCGAGCCTCGCGTGAACCTTGGCCTCGTGCGGGTGGACATGCTCAAGGCGACGGAGGCCCTGTCGTGAAGCTGCAGGTGGCCGCCGACTGGGTGGAAGCGCCCCTCAAGGCGTTCGTGGACGACGCGCGCGCCGAGATCGCGGTGCTGATGCACCCGTCGGGCCAGGTGCTGGGCCAGACCGGGTTCACGCGCTCGGTGGACGTGCAGACGGCGTGCGCCCTGGGCGCCGCGATCTACGCGTCGGCGGGCGAGCTGGGGCGGCAGATGCAGGGGAAGCCGTTCGGCGTGATGCACTACGCCGGCCAGGAGAAGCAGATCTTCCTGGCGCCGGTGCCCATCGAGGGCGGCACGCTGCTGCTGCTCAGCGTGTTCGGCGAGGAGAGTTCGCTCGGCCTCGTGCAGCTGTTCTTCCAGGACTTCCAGCGGGCGGCGGCCCGGGTGGCGCCGCAGTGGAAGGGAGCGGAAACGGCGCTCGCCGGCGATTTTGAGGCGGAGCTCAACAAGAACCTGGCCGCCATGTTCGGGAGGGGCTGAGGCCGGTGTCGCTCGTCAACTACGCCACGCGCGAGATCACGTGCAAGATCGTCTACTACGGGCCGGGCCGGTCCGGGAAGACGACGAACCTGCACTACATCTACGGCCAGGTGCCGGGAGACCGGAAAGGACAGATGGTGTCGCTCGCGACGCAGACCGACCGCACGTTGTTCTTCGACTTCCTGCCGATCGACCTTGGCACGATTTCGGGGTTCTCCACGCGGTTCCAGCTCTACACGGTGCCCGGGCAGGTGTACTATGCCACGACGCGCAAGCTCGTGCTGCAGGGTGCCGACGGCGTGGTGTTTGTGGCCGACAGCCAGTCACGGCAGCTCGCCGAGAACGTGGAAAGCTTCCAGGACCTGCACGCGAACCTCGCCGAGCACGGCGTGGACGCGCGCGGGGTGCCGCTGGTGATCCAGTACAACAAGCAGGATCTGCCGCGCGACATGATCATGAGCGTCGAGGAACTGGACGAGCAGCTCAACTTCCGCGGGGTGCCATCGTTCTCCGCCGATGCGCTCCATGGACCCGGCGTGTTCGAGACGTTGCGGGCGATTTCCGAGCAAGTGCTCCGCCGGCTCTCGAGCGGGGGAGGCCGCTGATGCGCCTCGACGCGCGATTCAGCTTCGACACGCTGGTCGTGGGCGCCGGGAACCGGCTCGCCGTGGCGGCGGCGCGGGCGGTGGCGGAGCAGCCGGGATCGGTGTACAACCCGCTCTTCGTGTACGGCACCACGGGCCTCGGCAAGACGCACCTGATGGGCGCCGTGGCGCACCTGGCGGGGCAACTGCAGCCCGGCCTCGAGGTGGAGTACCTCGCCCTCGAGGAGTTCATGGGGCAAATGCACGCCGCGATCTCGGCGGGCCAGCTCGATGCCTTTTCCAGGCGGTACGAGGCGGTGGGCGTGCTCCTGCTCGACGACGTGCAGTTCCTCGCCGGCCGCCGGGAGACGCAGGACGAGCTCCTCCGCCTCTTCGAGCGGATGCAGATGCAGGGGCGGCAGATCGTGCTGACGAGCGACCGCCCGCCGGCGGAGCTCGACGACGTGGACGACCGGCTCGTGAGCCGGCTGTCGGGCGGCCTCATCGTGGACGTGACCGCGCCCGACTTCGAGACGCGCGTGGCGATCCTCCGCACGCTCTGCCGCGACCGGAAGCTGGCGTTCCGCGACGGCATGCTCGAGGAGCTCGCGCGGTTCGAGTTCACGAACGTGCGGGAGCTGCAGGGCGCGCTCAACCGACTCGCGGCGCACCAGGCGATCG
>JAYEKC010000358.1:0-2509 GCA_034716715.1 Gemmatimonadota bacterium
TAGGCGCCGCCCCGATCGAGTGTCATTTGGTGCCCATTTGGCGTAGGATTCGCGGCACCCGGCTTGCGCTTGTGTGCGTCGGCACCGGGCGCCCCGAACCGGTCGGGCGCCACCACAACCCCGAAGCCAACGCCGTCCACGTGATCTCGCCAGACAAACTCACCGTCAGGTCCGCCGAAGCGCTCAACGATGCCGTCGCGCTGGCCCGCCGGAATGGAAACCCGGTGGCGCACGACGTGCACCTGTTGCGCGTCCTCCTCGACCAGGACGAAGGGATCGTCACGCCGATCCTGCAAAAGCTCGGCGTGAAGATCCCCGCGCTGCGCGACGCCCTCGAGGCGGAGATCGGGCGCTACCCCAGGCAGACCGACGCCAGCCCGTCCCTTTCGCGCGAACTGAACGCGGTGATCGACAGCGCGGAGAGGCAGGCGAAGGCGATGGACGACGAGTACGTGTCCACCGAGCACCTCCTCGTCGGCCTGGCGTCCACGAAGGGCGCCGAAAGCGCCGTCATCCTGAAGGCCGCCGGCGTCACGACCAAGGGGCTCACGGAAGCGGTCACGGCGGTGCGCGGCGCGAGCCGCGTGACCGACCAGACCCCGGAGAACCAGTTCCAGGCGCTGCAGAAGTTCACGCGCGACCTCACCGAGATGGCCCGCAAGGGCAAGCTCGACCCCGTGATTGGCCGCGACGAGGAGATCCGGCGCGTGGTGCAGGTGCTGTCGCGGCGCACGAAGAACAACCCCGTGCTCATCGGCGAGCCCGGCGTGGGCAAGACGGCCATCGCCGAGGGGCTGGCGCAGCGCATCGTGAACGGCGACGTGCCCGAGTCGCTCAAGAACAAGCGACTGGTGGCGCTCGACCTCGGCGCGCTGATCGCCGGCGCGAAGTTCCGCGGCGAGTTCGAGGAACGCCTCAAGGCCGTGCTCAAGGAAATCACCTCGAGCGAGGGCCGGTTCGTCGTGTTCATCGATGAGATGCACACGCTCGTGGGGGCCGGGAAGGCCGAGGGCGCCATGGACGCGGGCAACATGCTCAAGCCCCTGCTGGCGAGGGGTGAGCTGCGGGTCGTCGGCGCCACCACGCTGGACGAATACCGCCAGCATATCGAGAAGGACGCCGCGCTCGAGCGCCGCTTCCAGCCCGTCTACGTCGGCGAGCCGTCGGTCGAGAGCACGATCGCCATCCTCCGCGGCCTCAAGGAGCGCTACGAATCGCACCACGGCGTGCGCATCACCGACGGCGCCATCGTGGCCGCCGCCACGCTGTCGAACCGCTACATCGGCGACCGGTTCCTGCCCGACAAGGCCATCGACCTCGTGGACGAGGCGGCGTCGCGCCTCCGCATCGAGATCGACTCGGTGCCGCAGGAGATTGACGAGGTGGAGCGCCGCATGGTCCAGCTCGAGATCGAGCGCACCGCGCTGCAGAAGGAGAAGGACGCGGCGTCGAAGGAGCGGCGCGGGGCACTCGAGAAGGAGATCGCGGAACTCAAGGAGCGGAGCTCGGCCATGCGCGCCCAGTGGCAGATGGAGAAGAACGTCCTGGGCGACGTGGGCAAGCTCAAGCAGCAGATCGAGGAGGCCCGTGTGGAGGCCGACCGCGCCACCCGCGCCGGCGACCTCGAGCGCGCCGCCAAGATCCAGTACGGCGAAATCCCCAACCTCGAGAAGCAGTTGAAGGACACGGAAGCCCGGCTCGCGTCGCAGCAGGAGGGCGGGGCGCGCTTCCTGAAGGAGGAGGTCACGAGCGAGGACATCGCCGAGATCGTCGCGAAGTGGACGGGCATCCCGGTCACACGGATGATGGAGAGCGAGAAGGAGCGCCTCACCAAGCTCCACCTCGAGCTCGCCCGGCGCGTCATCGGCCAGCCCGAGGCGGTGGAGGCCGTGGCTGACGCCGTGCGACGGTCGCGCGCCGGGCTGCAGGACCCCAACCGGCCGATCGGGTCGTTCATCTTCCTCGGCCCCACGGGCGTCGGCAAGACGGAAACGGCGCGCGCCCTCGCCGAGTTCCTGTTCGACGACGAGCAGGCGATGGTGCGCATCGACATGTCCGAGTACATGGAGAAGCACGCCGTGTCGCGGCTCATCGGCGCGCCGCCGGGCTACGTGGGCTACGACGAGGGCGGGCAGCTCACCGAGGCCATCCGGCGCCGGCCGTACGCGGTCGTCCTGTTCGACGAGATCGAGAAGGCGCACCCGGACGTGTTCAACATCCTGCTGCAGATCCTCGATGATGGCCGCCTCACCGACTCGCAGGGGCGCACGGTGGACTTCAAGAACACCGTGATCATCATGACGTCGAACGTGGGCAGCCACATGATCCTCGAGGCGGCGGGCGGGGACGACTGGGCCGGCGTCGAGAAGCAGGTGCTGCTCGCGCTCCGCGCGCAGTTCCGCCCGGAGTTCCTGAACCGGGTGGACGACGTGATCGTCTTCCACCCGCTCGGAAAGGACGAAATCGCCCGGATCGTCGACCTGCAGCTCACGCGGATGGACAAGCTGCT
>JAYEKC010000359.1:0-2493 GCA_034716715.1 Gemmatimonadota bacterium
TTGTCCACGGCCTTGATGCCGTCCTTCATCCACTCCGGCATCGGCTGGCTCTTCAGCTTCACGTCGAAGAACGTCTGCATCCGCTCGGCCCAGTCCTTCTGGTTGGCGCGGCCCTGGATGCCGTGCAGCTCGTCGTTGTAGTTGAAGAAGTACGACTCCTTGCCGAGCCGGCGCATGCCGATGTAGAGCTCGATGCCCTGGTACCACGGCACCGCGTCGTCGTGGTCGTTGTGCAGGATGAGCAGCGGCGTGTGCACGCGGTCGAGCGAGAACAGGGGCGAGTTCTCGATGTAGAGCGGCAGGCCCTCCCAGATGCTCTTGCCGATGCGGCTCTGCGTGGCCTCGTACTGGAACGCGCGGTTCATCCCCGATCCCCACCGGATGCCGCCGTACGCGCTGATCATGTTCGACACGGGTGCGCCCGCCTCGGCGGCCGAGAACATGTTGGTCTGGGTGATGAGGTACGCCGTCTGGTACCCGCCCCACGAGTGGCCCTGCAGGCCGAGTTTCTTCGGGTCCACGAACCCGCCCTCGAGCACCTTCTGCACGCCCGGCACGATGGACTTGAGCGCGCTCTGCCCCGGGTGGCCCGTCTCGTAGAAGATGTCGGGCTCGAACATCACGTAGCCGTTCGACACGTAGTGCGTGATGTTGATGCTCGTGCCGCCGTTGGGCGCGATGTAGTTGTAGAGTCCGTCGGAGAGGTCCTCGTAGAAGTACGTGATCATCGGGTACTTCTTCGACGGGTCGAAGTTCTCGGGCTTGAACAGGATGCCCTGCCGCGGCACGCCGTCGAGGCTCGTCCACGTGACCAGCTCCGCCGTGCCCCAGTTGTAGTCCTTCTGGAACGCGTTGATGTCGGAGATGCGCGTGCCCGCCTTGTCCACGGCGCCGCCCACCCAGAGGTTCGGCGGGTCCCGGAACGTCATCTTCGTGAGCATGTACACGTCGGCCTTCTCGGCCTTGGACGGGTTGCCGTAGCGCACCTTGTCCATCGTCACCTTCTCGGGCGCGCGGCGCGCGTCGAGCCGCGAGCGGTAGAAGCCGCTCTCCTTGGTGTCCTCGTCGAACGCCGCCAGCCACGTGGGCTTCGACGTGTCGAGGTAGCGCTCCTCGGCGTCCCGGTCGAGGCCGATCACGCGCAGCGTCATGTTCTCGCGGCGGCCGAGCGAATCGGTGAGGATCACCGGCGCCTTGACGCCCGTGGGGTCGAACGCCCAGATGTCGAACCGGTCGTTGATGAGCACGGCCTGGTCGTCCTTCGTCCAGCCGGCGATGCCCCAGCCCGGCGGCTCGTCGGGCGTGCTCCACGTCTCCTGTTCGAAGTGCACGCTCGCCATGTTGGCGTTGAGGTCGGTGGTCCGGCCCGTCGCGATGTTGTAGGCGAACCAGTGGCCCTCGTTGAACCACGCGACGTACTTGCCGCTCGTGGACAGCTGCGCCGGTCCCTTCACCTTCGAGGCGAGGAGCTTGCGCGAGCCCGTGGCGGGGTCCACGTAGTACACATCGCTTCCGCCGGCGCCCCAGCTGCTCTCCTTCTCGTACGGCACGTTCGTCGACAGCACGCCCGCCTTCGCGTCGTCGGAGAGCGACACGTTCGGGAACGAGTCGCTGGTGAGCCGCGTGAACTTCCTCGTCGCGACGTTCACGACGCCCTGGTACACGGGGTTCGCGTCCTGGTTCACGCGCAGGAGCTGCTCCGGCTGGATGACCGGGTCCTCCCAGTGCCAGAGGTCGAACTTGGCCTTGCCCGTGAGCGAATCGTCCGGGACGAGCGTGACCTTGGGCGGCGAAATGCCCACGAGCACGGCGTTGCCCGCGCGCGTGAAGCTCGCCGTGGGGTTGTCGGGGAACCGGTACGCGGACGGGAGCGCCGCCGCGGTGAGCAGCGGTTGCGCGGTGCCGGCCTTCACCGTGCCGTAGTACAGCACGGGGTGCGCGTCGGCCTTGCCGAACTCGTCCTTGTCGGACGTGAACACGAACTGCGCCTGCGCGCGGTCGAACGTGAACGCGCGGTAGTTGCCCGGGCCCGTCATCACAGTGCGCGTGGTGCCGGACGGGAGGTCGCGGAGGTACACGCCGTCCTTCGTGGAGTCGCGCGACGTGACCGTGTACGCCAGCACCTTCGCGCTGTCGTCGAACGCGTAGAACGAAACGCTCGCGAGCGTCACTTCGGCGCCGTTCGAGAGGTCGCGCAGCACCACGTCGCTGCCGTAGGTGCGGCGAGCGCCGTTCTGTGCGGCCCCACCGCCCCCGCCGCCCCGTCCACCGCGGCCGCCCCCTCCGGCGGCACTGCCGCGCCCACCGGCAGCGCCCGCGCCGGAGGAATCGGCGCCGGTCGAGTCCGCCTTCTGGTACGCGATCCAGCGTCCGTTCGCGTCGGGCACGCGGAACCCGCGGGCTCCCTTGATGGTTTCGATGTTGCCGTCGGCGAGGCGAATCACGTTGAGCGCCTGCGCGGCCTGGTTGAGCTGCGTCAGGGGATTCGTTCCG
>JAYEKC010000360.1:0-12795 GCA_034716715.1 Gemmatimonadota bacterium
GCGGCTCTCCGGTGCAGTGTCGGACGTGACGTCCCGCGACGCCAACCTTGTGACAGTCTATGTGACCACCAGCGACCCTGCATTGTCGATCGCCATTTGCAGCCGGATAATCTCCGCAGTTAACGAGTTCAACCTGACAAAGCGGCATGGGCGCGCGACGGCGGAGCGTGCATTCACAGAGACTCGCCTTGCTGATGTGCGTACTGCGCTGCGACATGCCGAGGAAGCGCTCAAGTCATTTAATGAGCGCAATCGCCCCCCCCTGCTTTCGGCACAGCTAAGAATGGAAGCGCAGCGACTCCAGCGCGAGGTCGATCTTCAGCAAAGTCTTTTTTTGTCATTAGCGCAGGCCCTGGAGCAGGCCAAGATCGACGAGGTCCGTGATACCCCTGTGGTCACGGTTGTGGAGCGCCCGGACTTGACCGTGGCACGCGAACTCAATCCGCTTATTGCCGCACTGACATTTGCCCTCATCGCGACGGCGACCGCGGCGACGGCACTTTGGATCCGGCAGCGGCACTAGGTTGATCGCGCCCGTGCCCTGTCGCCCTGGCGAGAAGCATGTTTAGGGTTGCCCGCCGTGATGTGCTCGTCGTTTTCGTGGGAGAGTTTGGCGTACTGATCCTGACATTCGCGGCGCTTCGCTACGCCGCCGTGATATGGGACGCCGAAGGTTTTGGAGCGTTCTCTATTGTTAGGCGTGCGCTGGCACTGCTGCAGTTGCCACTGTCATGCAATATGGCCGTGGCGCTAACGCGGTCGACCGCGCGCATCGCGAACGATGCGCCATGCGCGCAGCGCTCTTCCCTACTCGCCGCCGCACTCCTGGTGCCGCTAGCGTCATGGAGTTGCTTTGCCGTTCTGGCGCTTCTCGTCCCCGAGCCCACCGCCAAGCTCATGTTTGGAAGTCCAAGGGACACAGCGTGTCAAGCGACATCCGGGACTGACCCTCTGGCGACATCACGAACTGACTCCCTTGGGTTTGGTGCTGCTGGGTGAGGGGTAGTTGGTGCCGAGGAGCCCGGCACGCCGCTTTTCGCGGAGCCGGTAGCTGTCCCCGCGGATCGTGATGACGTGGCTGTGGTGGAGCAGGCGGTCGAGGATGGCGGTGGCGACGACGGGATCGCCGAAGACCGTGCCCCACTCACTGACCGCCCGGTTGGACGTGATGAGGATGCTGCCGCGTTCGTAGCGGCGGCTGACGAGCTGGAACAGGACGTGCGCGGCGTCGGGCTCGACGGGCAGGTACCCGAGTTCATCGATGATGAGCAGCTTGGGCTTGCTGAAGTGGAGGAGGCGTTCGTCGAGGCGGTTCTCGCGCTGTGCCTTGACGAGCTGCGCGATGAGGCCGGTGGCGGTCGTAAAGAGCACGGTGTAGCCGGTCGTGATCGCGGCCCGCCCGATCCCGATCCCGAGATGCGTTTTGCCGACGCCTGGGGGCCCCAACACGAGCACGGCTTCGCCGTTGGCGATGAAACGGCCCGTGGCCAGTTCGCGGATGAGCGCGCGATCGACGCCGGGTTGGGCCGTGAAGTCATAGCCGGCGAGGTCGCGCACCATGGGAAACCGCGCGAGCCCGATCGCCATCTCGATGCGCCGTTCGTCCTTCCGGGCGATCTCGCGTTCGCAGAGGTAGGCCACGGTCTCCGCGAGGGTGAGTTCGCGCCGGGCCGCCTCGGCCAGGTGGGCGTCAAGCTGGTCGCGGATCGCCGAGAGCTTGAGCCGGGTCAGCATCGCCGGCAGGTGGGTGAGATCGGGCCGTGGGGTGAGTGGCGTCGACGGAACGGCCGCGCGGGCCGTGGGGCGCGGGCGGGGCCGGGTCATGCGGCCCACTCGTGATCGGTCAACGTCGGTGTGGGGGCGAGTGGCGGCGTGAGACTCCCTTCCCCGACCGCGGCCGCATACTCGGCGAGCGGTCGGAGCAGCGCGGGCGGGTCCGCGGCTGGCGGCGGCGCGGGCACCCCCGGCTGCCGCCGCACGGAGATCCCGGTCAGATGCGTGGGATCGATCCGCCGCACCCGGGTGCCGTGCGTGATGAGCGTGTGTTCGGCCACCACCGTGGCGCCGTGTTCGACGCGCAGGTGGCCGCCCGCGACATACACCCGCACGGTCTCCCCGATCAGCGCCCACGGCACCGAGTACCAGTTCCGGTGCAGCTCGATCGTGCAGTCGGCCTGGACGCGCCGCGTCCACTCCCGGAGCGGTTGGAACGTCGGCCGGTCGGCGAGCGGGGCGAGGCGCGCCGCTTCGTCGCGCGCGAAGCGCACGGCGGGCGGTTCGCCCGTGGTGCCATGCACGCGCACGTCGGCGATGTCCCGGGTCCACGCCGCGAGGTGCGCCTCGAGCGCGCTGTCCGTGGCGAAGCGATGCCCGGCCAGCGCGTTGCGCTTCACGTAGCCCACGCCCCGCTCATCCTTCCCCTTGGTGCGGGCCCGGTATGGCGCGCACGCGATCGGGCGGAACCCCCAGTGCTTGGCGAACGCCACGAGTCGCGGATGGAACGTCACCTCGCGGGTCACCGGGTTGTGGTGCACGACCAGCGCCCGCGCGTTATCCAGGAGCACCGTCGCGGGCACCCCGCCGAACGCGCGGAACGCGCTCTCCAGGCCGTCGAACCACACCTGCTGCCGTTCGTGCCCGAAGACGCGCACGTGGCAGCGTCGCGAGTAGCCCAGTGTCGCGACGAAGAAGTACCGCCGGGCGCGGCACCCGGCGATCTCGACCGTGCGCACGCCGAAGTCCACCTGCAGCTGCTCTCCGGGCGCGGTCTCAAAGCGCACGGTGGCTCGGGCCTCGGCCCGGAGCGCCTGCCGGTGCGCGGCCACGGCGCGTTCCACCGTGCGGAGGGAGACGACGACCCCGTGCTCCCGGGCCAAGTCCTGTCGCACGACATCCGCGTTCCCGCGGTGCTGGTAGAACCGCTCGCGCACCCACGCCTCGAGTCCCTCCAAGCGCGTGGCACGGCGCGCCCGCGCCGGCCGTGCCCACCCACCCTGTGCGAGGTAGCGCTTGACCGTGTTCCTGGCGCAGCCGAGCTGCCGCGCGATGGCCTTCGCGCCCAGGCCCAGGCGATGCAAGCGCACCATCTCGGCGACGTCGTCAGGGGTCCGCACTGGCTCCGGCTCCACGTGAGGGATGCCGGAATAGGGCACACGCGACTCGACCACGCGATAACCTCCCAGGACACGAGGGAGGGGGTCAGGTCCTCATGTCGTCAGGGGGTCAATCTCTCGTGTCGCCCGACACTTGGAGCCAATCAACAGGTTCACCGGTGATTCAGGCGTGTTGATGCCGTGGAACAACGACTCCGCGAAGGTCGGCTCCGCCACGTTGAGCCCCTTCTCCTCGCACAGCTTCAACAGTTTGGCATCGTCGCCCACGTTGATCACCCCAAACGGCGGGTTCTCGGCGCCAAGCTGCAGCGCAATCTCCCCGGTCGCCCCCTTCAGGTTCTCCACATACAACTGACCACCCGCCGACGCGTGAAACAGCGTCGCGAGTGTTTCGTCGAAGAGCTGCGCTGGCGTGAGCCCACAGGTGTTCAGATACTCGAAGCGCCGCGCAAAGATGTCCTTGCCGTTGGCGCCGATCAGCCCTTCGTGCAGCACTCGCCGTATGCGCTCGACACTGGCGGTACGGTCAGCTACATACCGCGCCAGAAACTGGAGGATCTCTACGATGTCCGACGCATCCCGCGTCGCGAGGCTGGCCGTCACGCTTCCGCCCACGAAGATCCACAGCGGTTTCTCGATGTTGAACTGGCGAAACGTCGGTCCCTGCTCGCGGAACAGCCGCTGCTGCTGGTAGAAGGTCAGCAAGCAGGCGGTGAGGTAAAGATCCTGGTGCGTCTGCTGCGTGCCTTCGTCGAGGTTCAGGATCTGGTAGTCCTTCCCGAACCCGTCGCCGTAGAAGTACTTGTACGAATAGTCCACCAGCGTGCTCTTGGCGTAGAGCTCGGTGAGCGCCGGGCTTCCCTTCACGGCCTGTCCGAATGTGGCCGAGTACTCGAAGGAGAAGCCTTTTTCGCAGAGCTTCTCGCGGGCCTTCATCCAACTGCCTTCCTTGCCACCGCTGGCGCCGCGGTGCCCTTCGTCCACGAGCACGAGATTGTTCCCTTCGAAGGCGTCAATGGCGATGGTCTTTTCGCCCATCTCGTCGCGCAGGCGGGTGACTTCGAGAATCTCCACCGCCTGCCCGCTGAACAGACCGCGCCCATCCTTGTTGAACAGCTCGGCGCTGATGCCCGCCGCCTCGAACTCGCGGAGGTGTTGCTGGGAGAGCCCTTCGTTGGGGGTCAAGAGCAAAATGCGGTTGAGCTCGCGCGTGCGACCGTGCGTGGCCAGCGCGTGCTGATACTGCAGGATGTTGGCGTGCATCAGCAGCGTCTTGCCGCTGCCGGTGGCCATCCAGAACGCCAGCTTGTTGAGCTGCGGCCACGCCTCGGCGGTTTCGTCGAACGGCGCGACCTGGTCCGCCTCGGGCTTGTCGGCGTTGTATGCCGCCACCTGCTCATTCAGGGCCGCCAGCAGCGCCCTGGGGTCGGTGAAGTACCGGTCGAGGTAGATCTCCGTGAACAGCAGACTCACGTACTGGAAGTATTTCCAGACAATCGGGTCTTCACCGCGGGTGATGCGCCGCTCGTTGAGACGCAGCGTGTGCCGCACGATGTGCTGGTCGTACCGAAGCAAGTCGTCGGTGCTGAGCTGCGTGAGGTTGAAGAATTGTGCCGTGAGCGCGTGGTGAAAGCGGTGGACGTTGTTCTCGTCCAGCCCCTCCAGCGCCTCGCCCCGCAGGTGCTCGGCCAGCTCCCCGAACCGCTTCACGTTGAAGAGCGAGAGGATCCACTGGTTGAGGACCAGTTTGTAGGGGAAGGGGACCTGAGGCTTCGCCTTCGGTGGCATCAGGTCTCCGTCCCCTCGAACATCAGCCGATGGAAGTCCTCCTCGATGAGCCGCACCTTCCAGCGGTCATCCGGCGTCTTGAGGTTCTCCAGGTTGGTGCCACCGTTTACCCAGATGGCATCGAACTCCGAGTCCTTGGCTGAGAAGCCCTGCTTGGTGAACCACTCGTCGAGCACGAGGTTGTCCTGCTCCGCGTCGCCGGTGCACTTGCGCCAGATCACCAGCGCCTTGCGGCCATCGGGTGTGGTGCCGGTGACGGTGCGGAACCAGAACGGGCCGGCGGCATCCTGCTTGATGCGCGCGTCCTTGAGCCGCAGCCGCCCCTCGCTATCGCGGACGAATGCCGCGCTGAAAGTCTGCGGTGCGGCGATGTGGCGCACCGTGAGGCCGATCAGCCAGTTGAAGGTCTCCAGCAGGTCCACGTTCACCACGCGGCTTTCGTCGGAGCCGGGGCGCTTGACCTTGAGGGTGTATGCGGTGGGGTCGGAGAATGCTTGTACGTTGAGCAGCGACTGCGATCCGCGCGTCTCCACGTTGAGCATATAGCGCAGGAGGTACTGCTCCTTGAGCCCGTCGGCGCCTTGGGTTTCGGGGGCGTCGAGTAGAAGTTGCTGCGTGTCGCTTCGACGTGTCTCGAGGTTGTTGAGGGCGTCCTCGTACGACTCGAGACGCACGACTTTCACGATGCGCGGGCTCCGCTCGGCTTCCTCGGCCGTGGCGAGGCGCTTCGGCTTGCCGTCCTTCCACTCGGGAGTGAACGTGACCTTCTTGATGCGGGGGAGAAGGACGGTGTCGAAGTAGTCGCCCATCTCGACGAGGATGAACTTGCGGCGGCCGCCGCCTTCGCGGTTGAGGTTGATGACGGCGTGCGCCGTGGTGCCGGAGCCGGCGAAGTAGTCGAGGACAATTGCTTCTACAGTGTGGGCCGCAATCTCCAAGACACGTCGAATTAGCCTTGTTGGCTTCGGTGACTGAAACGCTGAGGACGTGCCAAAGAGATCAGCGATCTCTCCGTTAGCCTCATCGTTACTGCCTACCTGTGAAAAATCCCACAGGGTTGGCACCACCTGCCCATTGGCCTCCGAGAGGAACTTCTTTATTCTCGGCACGTTGTCGCCTCCGGCGCCGAACCAGATACGATTGTCAGCGCGCATCGATTCAAAGGTCGCCTTCGCGAGCCCCCAGCTACGACCTTCGGGCGGGCGAATGGTGCGCCCGCTGGGCAACAGCACATCGTAGAATTGCTCGGCCGTCGCTCTGGGGAGCATGCCAGTCATGTCCACTGAGGCCCATGGTCCACGCGGGTCGCCGTCAGGATTCTGGTAGCCCGCGAGGCGCTCCTCTCCTAGACTCATGCGGCCGATACATGCCTTGGGGTCCGACTGGTCTTTCACATAGCAAAGAATGTGATCGTGCACAGACCCAATTGTCGCCCGAGCATCAGGAGACGATCGCTTCTTCCATACGAGATTGGCTAGGAACCCACCGAAGGCCCCGTTCTCGCCGAGTAGAGACCGCAAGCGTGGCTGCTCGTTGTCATCTAGTGAGACAAACGTAGCCCCATCTGAAGCCAACAAAGAGCTTGCGACTACCGACCTCTCATCCATCAGTGTCAGCCATGACGAATGCTGGTAGGAGTCCTTGTATGAAAACCCATCACTTCCCGTGTTATATGGTGGGTCAAGGTAGATGCACTTGACTTGCTCGCGGTAGCGAGACTGCATCATCGCAAGCGCTTGATAGTTCTCGCTATGAAAGAGCGTGGCGTCCGGCTCAAGCGCTGTAGCTCCTATCGCATCGAGCAGTCTCTCAACGGTAGCTGCTTCAAAATGCCGTGTATCCACCACCAAAGACGGATACCCCTTCAGGAACTCCGCCGTCAGCGGGACGCTGTACGCCGCCGTCATCAAGTCCCCCGCAATCTCATCAATCGCACACAACCGCACCCACTCCTCCCGCTGCTTCTCATTCGCCGCGATCTCCGGATAGAACTCCTCCGGAATCACGCCAAGCCGAATGCAGTAACTCGTCTCCACCACGAACTTCTTCTTCAGCCACAGCTTCTTCTGGAAGTCCTCCAACTGCGCCAGGAAGTCGATGATCTTCCCCGCAATCCGCCGCACGACCTTGATCTTCGACAGATACTGCTCCACCCGCGGCGCCGTCTCGCTCTCCACGTCGTCGAGGTGCATCACCTCGTTCTTGATGTAGAAGTCAAGCTCGCGGCGTAGAAAGCCGCCCAGGTCCTTGTGGATGAAGTAGTCGAACGTGTTGCGATCCGAGTACCCCTTGAGATGCTTGGCCAGCACCGTGCGCTTAGGGTCCGTCTCCGTGGCCGCCAGTGCGCGTAGCGCCGTCACCCACTCAGCCAGCGCCGTCTCCGTGTGCGCCAGCACCGCCGCTTCGGCCTCAACGTTGAGCTCCGCCTGCTTCTTCGCGTCGGCCAAGTAGGTGAAGCGGATCACCAGCTCGCCCCCCTCCACCACCACCGGCTGCTCCGCCGCCAGCTTGAAGCGCCGCTCATTCCCCTCGGCCACCTTCACGTTGCCGTGCTCCCCCTCGGCGGCGTCCACCAGCCGGAAGTGCACGCGCATCGGGTTCGCTTCGTCGTCAGGTCGCAACCGAAAGGCGTAGTCCCGCAGGTACTCGCTGGTCTTGATGTAGTACTGGTCCTTGTTGGCCCAGTGCAGCGTGACCTCTTCGCCCTCGTACGGAATCGCGTACACCCCCGGCTTGTACACGCGCTTGGCCAGGTAGTCGCCCTCGGAGTAGTAACGCCGGAAGAACGAATACAGGTGGTCGTAGACCTCGCGCTCGAGGGTCTTCACGTCCACCGCCTCGCCAGTCAGCCGCGCGCGCAGCTCCTTCACCTTCGGAAGCGTCTCGGGGTCGGCGCCGAGCGCCTGTGCCTGCTCGATGGCCTTGGTCAGCTCCTGCTCGATTGTCGCCTTGTCCGCCGACTGGTACTGCGCAAACGCCGCCTGCACTTGCGGCAGCAGCTCTTTGTCGAGGAACTGGCGCACCTCGGCGCTCTTGGCGTGCATCACGCGGTAGAGGCCGAAATCCAAGTCGGGCTGGTCGAGCTGGAAGAGCTCTTCGAGCAGGCTCTTGAGCTTGGTGTACTGCTGCGTCATCGGGCGTCCTGTCGGTCGGTGTTCGAATGGATCATTGCGTCAGCTCCCAGAGCGCGCGAATCGGTACGGCATACAGCCCCTCACCGAACCGCACGCTCGCTTCGCCGTCATACAGCACCACGCCGCTGGCGAATCGCTTGCCTACGGCCTCTTTCAGCTTTCTGATCCCGCGAAAGTCGGCAGGGGTGACAGTGGCCGAGGCCTTGACCTCAACCGCGGCCAGCGCGCGCCCCCCCTGCTCGATCACGAGATCCACTTCCACACCATCCTTGTCGCGCAGGTGGTGGAAACGCACGTCGTCGTCGCGCCAACTGGCTTGGCGCCTGAGTTCCTGGAACACGAAAGTCTCCAGCAACTGCCCCAACGTGCCGCGATCGTCTGACAGCGCCGCCTCATCGAGCCCCAGCAGCGCGCAGGCGACCCCGGTGTCGGTGAGGTGCAGCTTGGGGGTCTTGATGAGGCGGCTCATCCGGTTGCTGTGCCAGGGCGGCAGCTCTTCCAGCAGGAAGATCCGCCCCAGCAATGTCACGTAGTCGCGAATGGTCGGCCGGCTCAACTGGAAGGGTGCGGCCAGGTCGCTCACGTTGATCAGGCGCGCCGTCTGTGCGGCGGCCAGGGCAAGCAGTCGCGGGATCGCGTCGAGCGACGCAATCCGTGCCAGGTCGCGCACGTCGCGCTGGACGAGCGTCTCCACATAGTCGCGGTACCACGTGGCGCGCCGCCGAGCGGTAGTTCGGGCCAGCGCGGCCGGATAGCCCCCGGCCACGATGCGGCGGATCAGCTCCTTGCCCAGCCGCTCGTATGGCCGCGTCTTGAACCCGCCGCCGAACAGGGCGTCGAGGAAGGCAGGCTTCGTCCTCGCCAGCTCGCACTGCGCGAGCGGGTGCAGGCGCAGGATCTCCATCCGCCCGGCCAGGGAGTCCGCCAGCGAGGGAAGCAGTAGCACGTTGGCCGAGCCAGTGAGCAGGAAGCGCCCCGGGCGCCGGTCACGGTCCACTGCACGCTTGAGCGCCGTGAAGAGCGCCGGCGCGCGATGCACTTCGTCGAGGATGGCGTGCTCTGGCAGGTCGCCCACAAAGCCGACCGGGTCGCTGGTGGCCGCCGCCAGCGTCACGGCGTCGTCGAAGCTGAAATAGTCGTAGCCGTGCGCACTCCCCACCGTTTGAGCAAGGGTCGTCTTGCCGCACTGCCGAGGCCCGTGGATGAGCACCACCGGCGACTCGGCCAGCGCCTGCTCGAGCAACGGCGTCGTGAACCGTGGATACGGAGGGGTGGAGGCCATTACGGCCAAAGGTAAGTCTCGGGGTCGGCCAACTGCAACTTTCGTGAGCGGCTGATTGAAAGGTTGCGCTCCGCCAAACGCAAGGCGGCTGAACGCGGGTACCCGATGGCTTCCGAGCACTTCCGAGTCCAGGTCACACCACCGACCATCGCAGCGAGAAGAGCACTTCAGTCTCGGTGCGCTGCGCCAGCCGCCGCTCCAGTTGGTCAATGAGCTGATCGCGCCTGGCGAAGACTTCGTCCTCGGCCGCAAAGATTTCCTGCCGCTGCTTCCGCTGCTGGCGCTCCAGCTTCTGGATGCGCTCCTGCACCGCGTGCTGCTCGGCCAGCGTCACCGCCTGCCGCGCCTCGCGCCGCAGCGCCTTGATCTGCTCCTTGGTGTCGTGCAGCGCCTTCTCGGCCGAATGCACCAGATCCTCCGCCCAGCGCTCCAGCTTCTCACGTGCCGCCTGGAAGTGCGCGTTGTTCTGCTCGAGCGAGCGGCTGACGGTGGCCTGTGCGTGACGTTCGGACTCGAGGGTCAGTTGCGCTTGCGCCGAGGCCGGCAGGGTGTGCGGCGCCGCCTCGGCGCTCAGCGCGAACAGCTTCTCCATCGTCTCCTGGTCCAGCGCGGTGCCGGTATCGTCAAAGCCGGAGAAGAGCAGATACTCCTCGCGCTCGTAGGAGTCCACGGCCAGCCGCGTGAGCGTGAGGTAGCCGGAGCGACCGCGCAGCGACTCGGCGGCGGCAATGCGTGTGGGATGCGCGCTGACGTCGAAGGTGAGGTGCGCCCCCGGCGTGGACAGCGCCTTGGCCTGCTCCACCACGTGCTCGCCGAGCGGGTGCGAGAGGCGGTAGAGGAAGCGGCTCACCTCGTCGCCGGTGCTGTCGCCGTCGCTGGCACGCGGGTGCGTCTTGGAGATCAGGTGGTAGCGCCCAATGGCGATGTCGGCACGCGGTGCTCGATGGAGGTCGAACGCGAGGGCCGCGTCATCGAAGCGGGCGGCGTCGTGGAGCATCGACCGCGTGAGCGCCCAGAAGCGCTGCCCCACGCGATCGAGCTGTGCCTGCGCGTCGGCCAGTTGCAGGCGCAACCGATGGTGCACGTCTTCGTCGCAGTGCTCGAGCAAGGCACGGCGCGTATCGTCAAGGCGGGTGCGGATCTGTTCGTCGAGCTCGTCCTGCAGCGCCTTGAAGGCGGCGTCGATCTCGGCGGGTGTGCGGCATTCCTGGTAGATGGCAAGGATGCGTTGCTCGAAGTCCACACCCGAGTCGATGCTGCCCAGCACGTCGTCCGAGGCACCGAACACGCCGTTGAACAGAGAGAACTTCTCGGTGAGCAGCTCCAGCACCCGCTTGTCGGCGGCATTGCGCTCATTGAGGAAGTTGATGACCACCACATCGTGCTGTTGCCCGTAGCGGTGACAACGTCCGATGCGCTGTTCGATGCGTTGGGGGTTCCACGGGAGGTCGTAGTTCACTACCAGCGAGCAGAACTGCAGGTTGATGCCCTCGGCCGCCGCCTCGGTCGCCAGCAGGATCGTGCCGTGGTCCCGGAAGTGTTCGATGAGGGCGGTGCGCAGGTCCACCGCCTTTGAACCCGATACCCGACCGGTGTCCTGGTTCGCGGCCACCCAGCGCTCATAGATGGCCGTGGCTTCAGGGCCACCGTTGGTCCCGTTGAACAGCACCACTTGGCCGGCGTAGTCGTGGGACTCGAGGAATGACTTCAGGTAGTCCTGGGTGCGGCGGGACTCCGTGAACACCAGCGCCTTGCGGGCGGCGCCGGTGTTGGCCATCTGCGTGAAGCCCACCTCGAGGGCCGTGAGCAGTGCGGTAGACTTGCTGTCCACTGCGATGTGCCGTGCCCGATCGGCGAGGCGCCGCAGTATCTCTATTTCTTCGCGGAGCTGCTGACGGTTGATTGGTTTGGGCTGCGTCGGAGCGGCGGCCTCGTCGTCGTCACTCTCAGCGAGGATCTCATCCAGCAGGTCATCCTCAAGATCCTCGGCTTCGATGAGCCGCTCGGCGAACTCCGGATCGTTGCCGACCTTTTCGGCCTGTAAGGACTCCAAGCGGGCCCGCAGCGTATCGAGGGTCGCGGCAATCGCCGGAGACGACGACGCCAGCAGCTTCCGCAAGATCAGCGCCGTGAGATGCCGCTGACGGCTTGGGAGTGCGTAGCTGTCCTCGCGCTGGAGGAACGCCGAGACGGCGTCGTAGAGGGCGTGTTCATCGTCCGTCGGTTGGAACGGGCGGGTCAGCGGCAAGCGCTCGGTGTAGCGCACGTACTCCGACACCTGATTGCGGAGTGTACGCTTGACGAAGGTGCCGAGGCGTGCCCGGAGCGCGTCGAGGTTGCTTCCAGCGCTCGCGTAAAGCGAGCGGAAGGCGTTCACGTCGCCGAACAGCGTGTTGTCAATCAGCGTGGACAGCCCGTAAAGCTCGAGGAGCGAGTTCTGGAGCGGCGTGGCCGTGAGCAGCAGCTTGCGACACCCCTCCGTGCCCCAGCGGATGCCTTGGCCCACCTTGTTGCTCGGCCGATAGGCGTTGCGGAGCTTGTGCGCTTCGTCGATCACGACCAAGTCCCACGCGACCCCCTTGAGGTCTTCGCGCAACGCGTGTGCGAAGTGATACGACAGCACGATGATCGCGTCGCCCGCGAGCGGGTTGCGGTCACCGCGCCTCGCTTCCCGGAGAGCCTTCGCGTCGAGGACGCGCACCGGCAGGCTAAACTTCTCCTCGAGTTCGAGCGCCCACTGCTTGCGGATGGACGCTGGGCAAATGACAATCAGTCGCCGCTTGCGCTCAGCCCATAGCTGGCAGAGGACGATGCCCGCTTCGACTGTTTTGCCGAGGCCGACTTCGTCGGCGACGATCACGCCTTTTGAGAGCGGCGAGTGCAGTGCGAAGAGCGCAGCCTCGATCTGGTGGGGATTGAGGTCCACCGACGCGTCGAAGAGTGCCGTGGAGAGGCGGTCGATGCCGCCAGCCGCCCGTCGCGTGAGATCGTGGGCGAAGTACTTCGCGTGGTACGGCGTCAGGGGCATCGGCGGGGGTGGCTCCAGTCGGTGCCGGGTGGTGAAAGCTGCTGCGCGCGGGTTCTGGATGGTGCGTATAACGAGATTGGGCTCTGCTGCGGGGCGGAGAGAGCGCGAACACGTTGATGCTACACACTCCTGAAGGCAGGCGCGAGTATTGACGCCGTCGAGCGCCCCGCCAGCAGCAGCCCATGGTTATGCGGCACTGCGCCGACGCGTCTAGCGCACGCGGACTGTGTCTTCGACAACAGGCGACCTTTCAGTGTGTGTGAAGCGTATGACCGCCTGGCCCGACCGAACTGCCTTGAAACGGAACAACTGGGTCGGCCCGCCCGGTGTGAACGGCGGAACGACGGCCGCGTCGATGAACTCGACGGAGGTGCCGACGATTAGTGGGGGGCTTGCGTACTCGCCCGGGCCAATGGTCGACAACGTTAGTTTGAGTTCCTGACCGACCGA
>JAYEKC010000361.1:0-2488 GCA_034716715.1 Gemmatimonadota bacterium
CGGTGGCCGGCGATCCGCACGCGGGCGTGGACCTGCCGCTGGTGTGCGCGAGCCTCGAGCTGCGTGGGCTGGAGACGGGGCGCGCTTATACGCTCTACGTCGATCACGTGCAGGTGCACGTCAGGCCACGGCCTGCCGCCAGCGTGGAGAGCATCGAGGTACCCACGGGCCTGGCACCGGGCGAGCGTGCCACGATTCGCGCGCGGCTGGCCTGCCCCAACGCGCCCGCGGAGCCGCAGATCGACGCACAGCTTCTGAGCGAGGCGGGCGGCGTGCTGGTCCAGCGTCCGATGAACGTGGCGGCGGACGGCTCGGAGCTGCTCGCAGTTGCACAGGCGCTGCCATTGCCGGCGTGGCTGCCGCCCGGGCGCTACGGGCTGGGCCTGCGCTCGCGGAACCTGGAGCTGCGCGACGACGATCCTGTGCCGCTGGTGGCGGCGGGCGCGCGCGTCGAGCCGGAGCCGATCAGCATCGACGCGACGCGCACGCCGCCGGCACTGGTCGTGGGCGAGGACGCGCTGGCGCCGGTGGTGCATGAGCTGCGCGGGCAAACGCCGGACGCAACGGCGGAGTCAGCGACCCTTGTGGGCCTGCCCACGACGACCGACCAGCACCCATTCGCCTGGGCGCCTGATGCCATGCGCGGCGGGCGATTCGATGCCAGCGCACTGGATCGACGCGCGGCGGCGGTGCTCAATGCCCGACCCGACGCGCAACTGGTGCTGCAGGTGTACGCGGACTCAACGGCCACGTGGGACGCCGGGCATCCGGACGCGCTGCAGCGCTTCGACGACTCGACCCTTGCGCCGCCGCAGGTCTTCGGTCGCAGGCGCACGCACCCGGACATCATCTCCCCCGCCTGGCAGCGCGGCGCGCTGGATCGCCTGCGGGCGCTGGTGGAGCACGTGGAGGCGGCGCCGTGGGGCCATCGCGTGGTGGCGTGGGAGCTGCAGGCGGGCGACGTGGGCGCCTGGCGACCGTGGGGCGCCTCGGCGGCCCTCGGCGACGGGGACACGCCGGTGCGCGAGCGCGCGTTCCGCGAGTGGCTGATCGAGCACTACGACCAGGACGTCGATCGCTTCCGCGACGCGTGGTTGGGGCAGCGCCGCGGACTTCCTGTATCCCCCGGGCCCACGCAGCCGGGCTTCGAGGCCGCGGGCATCCCTGGAGCGCTGGATGCGCGGGGGGGGCCGGAGCCGTCGCTGTATGATCCCGCGATCGACCAGCCGATGATCGACCTGCTGGCCTTCCGCGCGGAGGCGCCGGCGCGACTGCTGGCGGAGATGGCCGCGGTCGTGCGTGAGGGCACCGGCGGGCGGCCGCTGGTGGGCGCGTGCTACGGACACATGCTGGAGCAGTCCGCCGCCGGCGACTGGCGGTGGCCGCACCTGGCGCTGACGGACCTGCTCGGCGCGCAGACCCTCGACCTGCTGACGGGGCCACTGACCGGCGTTCGCGCATCGCTGCCGGCATTTCCAGGCACATCGGCGCGGGCGTCGGGCGGCCTCTACCTGCATCGCGCGCCGCAGCTTGCACCGGAGGAGCTGTTCGCCGCCGCGGCGGTCTCCTCCGCGGGCGTCGTCGGCAGGAGCGAGCAGGTGGCGTCGCTGACCGCGCCGCTGCGGCCGTCCGAGCCGCCGGCGGAGGTCGCGCCGCAGCCGACACTCGTGCTGGATGACGTGAGCGCGCGCTACCTGGCTCCCGGCGACCCGATGGTGCACGCTCTGCTGGCGGGGCAGTACGCCAGCTGCGCCGCCTCGGGGCTGCCGTGGCGCGTGCACCTGCTGTGCGACGCGGTGGAAGCACGCACGTCCGCCGCGCCGCTGTATCTGTTCGCGGACGCGCTCACCGTCGAGCCCGACGCCGGGCGGGCGCTGGCGCGCAACACCTGCCACGATGACGCGCTCCTCGTCTGGGTCTACGGTCCGGGCGCGGTCACGGAGCGCATGATCACGGGCCGGACGATGAAGTACCTCACGGGGATGAAGCTCAGTCTGCTGGCGAGCCGCGGTCCCGTGCGCGTGTGCACCGACGGCGTGGCGCTGACTCACAGCGGCGCGCCGGAGGGGCCCGCGACGTACGGCGTCGCCAGCGTCTGGCCGCGCTTTTTGTGCGCCGACGACCGGGCGGAGTGCCTGGGGACTCTGGAGGGCACCGAGTTCTGCGGGCTGGCGCTGCGCCGCTTCGAGGACTGCACGAGCGTCTTCAGCGCGGCACCGCCGCCCTCGCAGGTGCTGCGCGGGATCGCGGCGCGCGCGGGACAGAGACCGTGGGTCACCGACCCCGGTCCGGCGTGGTTCGGCCCCGGAGTCGTCGCATTGCGTGGTGACGAGGACGGCACGCGGGAGTTGTCCCTGCCTCGACCGGCCACGGTGGTGGATGCTCTCACCGGTCGAACGATCGCGGAGGGCCGACAGCTCATCTCCGTGCGCGTCGATGCCGAGCGGGTGCGCGTGCTGCGATTGACCTTCGACTGAGCCCGCGGAGA
>JAYEKC010000362.1:0-2487 GCA_034716715.1 Gemmatimonadota bacterium
AGAAAAGCCGCTGCTCGCGGACGACGAGCTGCGCTACCTGATGATCAACAAGGGCAACCTCGACTCGCGCGAGCGGCGGGAGATCGAGTCGCACGTGACCCACACGTTCCGGTTCCTCGAGCAGATCCCGTGGACGAGCGAGTTGCGGCACATTCCGGAGATCGCCTACGGGCACCACGAGAAGCTGAACGCCAAGGGCTACCCGCGGCAGGTGTCCGCCGAGCAGATCCCGGTGCAAACGCGGATGATGACGATCAGCGACATCTACGACGCGCTGACGGCTACGGACCGTCCCTACAAACGGGCCGTCCCCGTGGAGCGCGCCCTCGACATCCTGTCCGATGAGGCGAAGGAGGGCGCGATCGACCGCGCGCTGCTCGACGCGTTCATCGCCGCCAACGTGTTCGCGCTGGTGACGCCCACCACCGGCAAGTTCCGCGTCGTCACCGCGCCCTAGCTTCGGAAAGCGCGACGCGGGCAGGGGCCGTCGCGCGGCAGCGCGCGGTAGCGCGCGGTAGCGCGCGGTAGCGCGCGGTAGCGCGCGGTAGCGCGCGGTAGCGAGCGAACCCTCGCGGCCGAGCGCCTAGGGTACCGGTCCCCAGCCCCCGCCGCCGGGCGTCTCGATCGTCACCACGTCGCCCGGGGCGAGCTCCACGCGACACTTCGCGGGCAGCGGCGCGCCGTTCAGCCGGTTGACGCCGGCGGCGCCGTCGGCGCCGCCCATCGCGCCGCGTGGTGCGCGCGCCCTCCGCTCCGAGACGATGGTCACCGTGCAGCGCTCGCGCACGCGGTACGCCCGAACGACGCCGTCGCCCCCGGCGAACGTGCCGGCGCCACCCGACCCACGGCGGATGGCATACGTCTCGATCTCGATGGGGTACGCCCGCTCGAGCGATTCGATGGGCGTGTTGCGCGTGTTGCTCATCCCCACGTGCACCGCGCTCGGCCCCGGGCCGCGGCCCGACGCGCCCTGGCCGCCCCCCAGGGTTTCGTAGAACGTCCACCCCGCGCCGCCGAACGTGACGTTGTTCATCGTGCCCTGCCCCTGCGCTGGCACGGGCACGCCGGCGTCGGCGAACGCCGCGAACAGGAGGTCGGTGACGCGCTGCGACGTCTCGACGTTCCCGGCCGCCACCGCCGACGGCCAGCGGGCGTCGAGCACGCAGTCGTCGGGCGTCGCGATGGTGACGGGCCGGGCGATGCCCTCGTTCGTGGGCACGTCGTCGTCGAGGAGCGAGCGGAGCACGAAGATGGCCGCGGCGCGCGCCACGGCGGTGGGCGTGTTGACGTTGCCGCGCACGCGCGGCGACGTGCCGGCGAAGTCGAGCACCAGCGATCCGCGGCGCACACGGAGCCGCACGGCGAACGGCACCGGCGTGTCGCTCACGCCGTCGCCCTCGAGCACGTCCTCGGCCCGGCCCTCGACGTCGCCGATCTCGCGCAGCTTCGCGCGGGCGCGGCGCTCCGTGTAGTCGAGGAGGGCGTCGCATGCCGCGCGCATGCGCGGCGCCCCCTCGCGGGCGAGCAGCGCGCGCCATCCGGCGCCGCCGGCGGCGCACGCGCCGCGTTGTGCCTCGAGGTCGCCCCGCCGCTCCTCCGGCGTGCGCACGTTCGCGAGCACGAGCTCCAGCAGCGCCTCGTCGATCCGCCCGCGAGGCGCGAGGCAGACGGGCGGCAGGTGAATGCCCTCCTGCACGAGTTCGGTGGCGCCCTGCGGCATCGAACCGGGACTCATGCCGCCGACGTCGGCGTGGTGGGCGCGGACGGCCGCGAAGCCGACGATGCGCTCGCCGCGGCTTCGCGGGCGCGCGGCGCCGACGGCGCCGGCCGCCGACGACACGGCCTCGACCATCGTGAGGTCGGGCAGGTGCGAGCCCCCGTCGAACGGACTGTTGAGCAGGAACACGTCGCCGGGCGCGGGGCGCCGCGCCATCACGGCGCGCACCGACTCCGGCATGGCGCCGAGATGCACGGGGATGTGCGCCGCCTGGGCGATCATTCGCCCGCCCGCGTCGAAGATGGCCGCCGACGCATCGCGCCGCTCACGGATGTTGGGCGAGAGCGAGCCGCGCTCGAGCACAGTGCCCATCTCCTCGGCGATCATCGCGACCGCGTTCGACATCACGGAAAGGGCGAGCGGGTCGAACCGTCGGCGCGTCATTTGCCGCGCTCCAGCAACCATCCGCCGATGGGCAGGGGCCGCGCGGTCCAGCCGCGGTCCACCACCATCGTGGCGTCGGGCAGGGTCACCACGCGCGGGCCGCGAATCGTGCCGCTGGCTGGGCGGCGCAACGCGGCCGCCGGTCCCCGCGATGCGCCCCGGCGTGTTCCCCGCCCCGGCCCGCCTCCCTCACCAAGCCGGAGGGGTATGTGGCGCCCGAGCGCGGCCACGCGCGCCGCGACCATCTCCACGGGGCGGTCGAGGGTGAATCCATACCGCGCCTCGTGCAGCGCGGCAAAGCGGCGGGCGACCGAGCGACCGTCGTC
>JAYEKC010000363.1:0-2476 GCA_034716715.1 Gemmatimonadota bacterium
CCGATCCCCTTCCCGATCCCCTTCCCGATCCCCCTGTGCCCGCGTGCCCGCGTGAAACGAGGGCACGCCCCGCTACTTCGGCGGCTGTCCCCCCGCCTCGACGCTCGCGAGCACCTCCGCGCAGCGCTTTCCCCATGGGTTGAACTTGTTGGCGGTGTGGCCAGCCTTCCACGTTCTCCGCGCATCGTCTTCCTGCTCGTTGAACCAGAAGGCGCGGCCGAGCTCGTAATAGGCCTCGATGAGGTTGGGGCCGAGCGCGAGCGTCTTCTGGAAGAACACCTGCGCATCGTCGTACATCTCGCGCTCGAGGTACACGAGGCCGAGGTAGAAGTGCGCGTAGAGCGTCGCCTTCCTGTCGTTGTCGAGGCGGATGGCCTTGGAGAGGTGCTCGATCGCTTCGCCGAAGATGCCCTTCTTGAGGCAGATGTAGCCGACGTTGATCCGGGCGAGCGCGTTCGACGGCTCGCGCATCAGCACCTTCTGGAAGTTCATCAGCGCCTCGTCGTACTTCTCCTGCAGCATCTGCGCCCAGCCGAGCAGGGCCTCGCTCTGCGGGTCGCCGGGCGAGAGCTCGATGGCCTTGAGGAGCGCGGCCTCGGCGCCCTCGTAGTCGCCGAGCGACAGCCGGCTCCAGCCCTTTTCGATGAAGGTGGACGCGCCGATGTGGTCGGCCACCACCACCGGCTTGTCGCCGCTGAACTGCGGCGCGAGCGATAGCGCCGCTGCCGACTGCAGCGCCTTCCACTTGTCCACGAGCTTCCGGATCTCCTCCTTCAGCGCCGCGAACTCGGCGGCCTGCGCCTCGACGGCCTTGAAGAGGGTGATGATGTCGCCCTTCACGGCGGCGCGGGCCCCGTCGTCGGCGGCGCCCGCGGCGGCGGCGTCGAGCCGGCGATCGATGTCGGCGTATCGCGCCTTGTAGGCCTGAAGGGATTCGTCAGCCATTCCTGGTCTCCGCCATCGCCTGGTCGAGCACGATCCGTTCCCTGGAGTTGAGGAGTTGCGCCGCGTCGAGGACGACGGTCACGGTGTCGCCGCGGCGCACGAGCGCGCGGAGGTATTGCCGCGCGAGCCCGCGGAAGATGGGCGGGGGCTCCTCCATCGCCGCCTCGTCGACGGTGGCCACCTCGTCCACCGCGTCCACCGACGCCGCCACACGTTCGTCGCCGTGCACGAACACCACGATCCTCGCGTTCGAGCGATCGTCGGCCAGCGGCAGGTCGAAGCGGGTGCGCAGGTCGATGACGGGCACCACGCTCCCGCCGTAGTCGATCACGCCCTCCAGCCAGGCCGGCACGTTGGGGATGGGCCGCGGCGACTCGTACCGGAGCACGCGCTCCACCGAGAACACGTCCACGGCGTACGACGCGCCCCCGACGCGGAACGCGACGAGCTGCACCCGCGGCGGGGCCGCCGGCCTGGCCGGCGTCGCGGACATCATCGTGGACGGGCGTGCCGGGGCGCTCATCGCGAACCGCCGTGCGACGCCCGCGCCACCACCGCCACCGCGTTCACGACGCCGATGAGGCTCCGACGGGCCGCCCCGCCCGCGCGCGGCAGGCATACCCCACGCAGCAGGCCGTTCGGGTCGGTGCCCGCCGGCGCCGACCGCATGGCCCCCGGATCCAGCGACGCCAGGTCCTCGACGTCGTCGACCAGCAATGCCACCCGGTCGTCGGCGATGCGCAGGACGAGCGCCGTGCGGGGGGCGCCGTCGGCCGTGCCGCTTGACACGCCGAGCGCCCACGCCGCGTCGTAGGCCGGCACCGTGCGGTCGCGGTGCATGAGCTGGCCGCGCAGCCCACCCGCCGCGTTCGGCACCGGCACGAGCCCCGGAGCGTCGAGCGCTTCCTCCACCTCCGCCACGCGAAAGGCGAAGCGCTCGGCGCCCACGCGCGCCACCACGTGCATCGTCTCGCTCGCGGTCATCGCGGAGCCCGTCGCGCCGCGAGGAGGTCCGCGACCGCCTGGCCCACGCCCGCGGGCGCCACGACGCGGTCGGCGCCAGCCAGCGCCAGCGCCTCGCGCGGCATGCCGTACACGGTCGCGCTCGCCTCATCCTGCACCACGGCGCCGCCACCGGCCTCGCGGATGGCCGAGAGCCCGAGCGCGCCGTCGCGCCCCATCCCCGTGAGCACGACGCCGACGCACGCCTCGGCGAACCCCTGCGCCACGGCGACGAACAGCGGGTCGGCCGCGGGGCGGACGCCCCAGATTGCCGGACCGTCGTCGAGGGCGAGGCGCGCGCCATCCCCGTTCGCCACGACCCGCAGGTGGTGCCCGCCCGGGGCGAGGTACACGTGGCCGCCGTGGACGGGAGCGCCGTCCGCGGCCTCGCGCACCGGCAGCATCGTGAGCGCGGCGAGCCGCCGCGCGAGCCCGGCGGTGAACCCGGCGGGCATGTGCTGCACGATGATCACGGCGGCGTCGAGGTCGGCCGGCAACCCGGCCACCACCTCGGCGAGCGCGCGCGGGC
>JAYEKC010000364.1:0-2475 GCA_034716715.1 Gemmatimonadota bacterium
GATGGACTCCACCGCGCGCTCGGCGTCGCGCAGCGTCGCGAACGCCTTCGGCCCCGTGAGGGCAACGATGCGCCGTACCCCGGCCGACACGCCCGTTTCGCTCACGATCCGGAACACGAGGATCTGCCCCGTGGTCGCGACGTGCGTCCCGCCGCACAGCTCCATCGAGCGGGTGGGAATCTCCACGACGCGCACCATATCGGCGTACTTCTCGCCGAACAGCGCCATGGCGCCCGCCGACACCGCGTCGTCGTAGGCGCGCTCGGTGGTCCAGACCTTCTCGTTCTGCCAGATGCCGGCGTTCACCCAGTGCTCGACGGCCTCGAGCTCGGCCGGCGTGACCGGCCCGTGGTGCGTGAAGTCGAACCGGAGCCGGTCCGGCTCCACCACGCTCCCCGCCTGGTGCACGTGCTCGCCGAGGATCTTGCGCAGGGCCGCGTGGAGGAGGTGGGTGGCGGTGTGGTTGCGCATGATGTCGCGCCGGCGCGGCGCATGCACGCGGGCCACGACGCGCTCGAACGCCACCTTGCCCGTGAGCGCGCCGATCGCCGCGACCTGGCCGTCCACCTTCTTCACGTCGTCCACGTCCACGTGCCAGCCGACGCCGGTGATCTCGCCCGTGTCGCTCACCTGCCCGCCCGACTCCGCGTAGAACGGCGTGTCGAGCAGGATCACGGCCACGCGGCCCTTCTCCATCGGCCGCACGGCGAGCACGCGGGTCTGCACCTCCGTGGTCTCGTACCCCACGAACCGCTGCTGCTTGGCTTCGACCGGCGCGCGTTCCCACGCCGCCGTGTCGGCGAGGTCGCTCGCCTCGACGGTGATCCGGCGCGACTTGCGCTCCTCGCGCGACTGCTCGCGCTGGCCCGCCAGCGCCGCATCGAACCCCGCGATGTCCACCAGGTAGCCGCGCTCGCGGGCCATCAGCTCCGTCAGGTCGATCGGGAAGCCGAACGTATCGTAGAGCCGGAACGCGTCGTCGCCCGAGATCGTGCCGCGGACGCGGTCGGACCCCTGCGTGCTCCCCTGCGGGGGCGCCAGCTCGTCGAACCGCGACATCCCGCCGTCGATCGTGGCCAGGAATCGTTCCTCCTCGGCCCGCGTGGCGTCGGTGATGTGCTTGTGCCGCGCCCGCAGCTCGGGGTACACGTCCCGCATCTGGCTGATCACGCGCTCCACAACGTGCACCAGCGTCGGCTCGCGACGACCGAGCAGCCACGCGTGGCGCACCGCACGCCGGAGGATGCGGCGCAGGACGTAGCCCCGGCCCTCATTGGACGGGAACACGCCGTCGGCCAGGAGGAACGCCACCGCGCGCGCGTGGTCGGCGATCACGCGGAAACTCGCGGGGTCGACGTTGCGCACCGCCTGCGACTTCCGGAGCGCCGTACCGCGCGCGGGTGTGCCCTTCGACCCGAGCGTGTACCCCGGGGCGTACTCGATGCCGACGACCTTCTCGACCTCCTCGATGAGCGGGAGGAACGCGTCGCTGTGGAAGTTGTTCGCCACGCCCTGCAGCACGGCGGCGATGCGCTCGAGGCCGGCGCCGGTGTCCACGCTGGGCTTCGGGAGCGGCACCATCGTGCCGTCGGCCTGGCGGTCGAACTGCATGAACACGAGGTTCCAGATCTCGAGGAACCGGCCCGCCTCGGCCCCCTCGACGAAGGCGTCGAGGGAGAACTCGGTGATGTCGGTGCGCGTCCACTCGCCCTTCGCATCCTTCGGGAAGGCCCAGTCCTTGGCGAGGTACGCGAGGTCCACGTACAGCTCGGTGCACGGGCCGCAGGGGCCCGTGTCGGCCATCTGCCAGAAGTTGTCCTTCGCCGAGAGACCGTAGATGCGCGAATCGGGCAGCCGGGCCTCGCTCCGCCAGAGGGCGCGGGCCTCGTCGTCCTCGTGATAGACGGACACGCGCACGTGCTCCTTCGGGATGCCGAGGTTGCCCGCCGCGGGACTGCCGGTGACGAACTCCCAGGCAAAGCGGATCGCGTCCTTCTTGAAGTAGTCGCCGAAGGAGAAGTTGCCGAGCATCTCGAAGAAGGTGTGATGCCGGGCCGTGTGGCCCACCTGCTCGAGGTCGTTGTGCTTGCCACCCGCGCGCACGCACTTCTGGCTGGTGGCGGCGCGGTGGTTCCCGTCGGGCGCCGGCTCCATGCCGAGGAAGATGCGCTTGAACTGCACCATTCCGGCGTTGGTGAACAGCAGCGTGGGATCGTCGCCCGGCACGAGGGACGACGAGGGGCGCACGGCGTGGCCGCGCTGCGCGAAGTAGTCGAGAAAGCGAGTGCGGATTTCGGAGGAAAGCATGGCTGCCGAAATCTACTTCCTGCGACTGCGGGGAGATGGGGAAACGGGGGATCGGGGAGGGAGAGAGCGGGAACGACGGGCAGGGCGGGAGATGCCGCTGCGGGGGCGGGGCCGGGCGTGCCCAGCCCGCCCCGCGGCGTCATACCCCCCCCCCCCCGTGGCAGTCCC
>JAYEKC010000365.1:0-2475 GCA_034716715.1 Gemmatimonadota bacterium
CGGCAGCTCGCTCCAATGGGGCTCAGGCGCCTGCGGATCACGGGCGGCGAGCCGACGATCCGGCCCGACCTCGAGCAGCTGGTCGGGATGCTGCACGCGGTGCCGGGCATCGACGACATCGCCCTTTCGACCAACGGGGTGAAGCTGCCGGAGATGGCCGCGTCGCTGGCCGCGGCCGGACTCGACCGCGTGAACGTCAGCGCCGATTCGCTGCGCCCCGACCGGATCAGCCGGATTGCGCGCCGCAACCTGGGGTTCGAGCCGCTGACGGCGCTGCGTGCGGCCCTCCAGGCGGGCCTTCGCCCGGTGAAGTTCAACGTGGTGGTGATGCGCGGAATCAACGACGACGAAATCGGCGACTTCGCCCGGCTCACGCTCGACCACGAGCTGCACGTCCGGTTCATCGAGTTGATGCCCGTGGGCGAGATGGCGGGGCTCACCTGGGAGCACGTGGTGCCGAGTGACGAGGTGCTCGAGCGGGCGGCCGCGGCGATCGGGGCGCTGGCGCCGGCCGAAGGCCCGCGCCGCGGCAACGGCCCGGCGAAGTACCATCAGGCGGCGGGGGCCGCGGGCACCGTCGGCGTGATCACGCCGATGTCGCACACGTACTGCAGCACGTGCAACCGCGTGCGCCTTACGGCCGATGGGCGGCTCCGTACCTGCCTGTACGGTGACCACGAGGTCAACCTGCGGGATCCGCTGCGCGCCGGTGAGCCGCTGGCGCCCCTGTTCGAACGGGCGCTCGCGGACAAGCCGAAGGAGCACCACCTGCTCCAGATGCAGGTGGGCGGCCTCAAGGCGCTCTCGCAGGTGGGTGGTTAGGTTCGCGCGACACGCGGCTATCTTTCGGTCGGCAGCGACACCCTTCACTACATAACGAATCAGGGACAATGGTCAACAAGATCACCGTCGTGGGCGCCGGCAATGTCGGCGCGACCGCGGCCCAGCGCATCGCCGAGAAGGAACTCGCCCGCACCGTCGTGATGGTGGACGTCGCCGACGGCATCCCGCAGGGGAAGGGACTGGACCAGTGGGAGTCGGCACCAATCGAGCTCTTCGACTCGCGCGTCACCGGCACGACCGGCTACGAGGAGACGGCCGGCTCGGACATCGTCGTCATCACCGCGGGCATCGCGCGCAAGCCGGGGATGAGCCGCGACGACCTGCTCAACACGAATGCCGGGATCGTCAAGTCGGTCGCGGAGAACGTGGCGAAGACGTCGCCGAACGCGATCCTCATCATCGTGTCCAACCCGCTCGACGTCATGTGCTATGTGGCCATGAAGGCGACCGGGTTTCCCCGCGAGCGCGTCATCGGCATGGCGGGCGTGCTCGACACGGCGCGGTACCGCTCGTTCCTCGCGATGGAACTCGACGTCTCCGTTCGCGACATCCAGGCGATGGTGCTCGGCGGCCACGGCGACACGATGGTGCCCCTCATCAGCTACACCACGGTGAGCGGCATCCCCGTCACGCAGCTCCTGGCGAAGGACAAGCTCGACGCGATCGTGGACCGGGCCCGCAACGGCGGCGCCGAGATCGTGAAGTTCCTGAAGACCGGCTCGGCGTACTACGCGCCGTCGTCGGGCGCCGTGCAGATGGTCGAGGCCATCGTGCGCGACCAGAAGCGCATCCTGCCGTGCTCCGCCTGGCTCCAGGGCGAGTACGGGATGAAGGACGTGTACCTCGGCGTCCCCATCAAGCTCGGCCGGAAGGGCATGGAGAAGATCATCGAGGTGTCGCTCACGCCGGACGAGAAGGCCGCGCTGGAGAAGAGCGCGCAGGCCGTGCGCGAGCCGATGGCGGTGGTGAAGCTGTAGCCGGCGTCCGGCGCGACGGGCGCGCCCGGCATGGCGCGTCGCGGAGGGGGCTGCCCGGGAGGCGGCCCCCGCCGTGCAACGGGGTTCCCGCGGTGCCGCGATTGCCTACAGGGCGTCAGCGACTCCCTCACACTCCGGAGCCGCCCGGTCTGGTAGCATCCGACCGGCTGGTTATCCGACCGAATCGAGGGGGGAGCATGTCGCGCCGGAGCTGGGCGGAACCGTGGCGAATCAAGGTGGTCGAGCCGCTGAAGATGACGACGCGCGCCGACCGCGAGGCGGCGATGCGGGAGGCGGGGTACAACACGTTCCTGCTGCGGTCGGACGACGTGTACATCGACCTCCTGACGGACTCCGGAACGAGCGCGATGAGCGACCGCCAGTGGGCGGGAATGATGCTCGGCGACGAGGCGTACGCGGGGTCGCGCAACTTCTACCACCTCGAGGCCGCCGTCCGGAAGTACTACGGGTTCGACCACCTCATTCCCACGCACCAGGGACGGGGGGCGGAACACATCCTCTCGCGGCTGCTCATCACGCCGGGGCAGGTGGTGCCGGGCAACATGTACTTCACCACCACCCGGGCCCATCAGGAGCTTGCCGGCGGTGCGTTTCGCGACGTGATCATCGACGAGGCGCACGACCCCGCGTCGGA
>JAYEKC010000366.1:0-2468 GCA_034716715.1 Gemmatimonadota bacterium
CACCTCGGCCAGCACCGCCTTGGCCTGTTCCGTGTCGGCGAGGATGCGCGACATCACCTGCCCCGTGCGCGTGCGCGAGAACCAGCCGAGCGGCAGCCGCTGCATGTGGCGGAACACCGAGTCGCGGAGGTCGCGCGTGATGCGCTCCTGCAGCGACGCGCCGAACTGGCCGCCGAGCCAGAGGAAGAAGTTCTTCAGCGCGACGAGGCCGATGATGAGGAGGATCACGCCGCCGAGCGAGCGCATCGGTTCGCCGGGCACCATCATCGCGCCCACGACCCGGTTGAGCAGGTCGGTGATCCAGCCGCGGTTCTGCGGGATGGGCTGCGGCTGGCGGAAGAGCGTGTTGAGGAACGGGATGAGCAGCAGGAAGGCGATGCCGTCGAGCACGGCGCCCACCGCGTTGGCGGCCACGTTGCCCGCGAACCGCCCCGCATGCGGGCGGAGGAACGCCAGGAGGCGCCGGTAGGTGCCCACGTCAGCGGCGCGGGGTGAGCATCACCAGCGGGAGGATCACTTCCTCCGGCGTCACGCCGCCGTGCAGGAACGACCCGCGGTAGCGCTGCTGGTACTCGCGGAGCTTCGTGGGATACACGAAGAAGCAGTCCCCCGTGGCGAGGATCGCGTTGCGCCCTGTGCCGCCGCCCCGGTGGGGCAGCCGCAGGTCGTCGGGGTTGGTGAAGAGCAGCGCCTGCTCCGGGTTCTCGGCGCGGATGTCGGTGCCGAACTTGTAGCGCAGGTTCTGCGTGGCGTCGCGCCGCGCGAGCACCGTCGCCGGCGTGTTGCAGTGAATGGAGCCGTGGTCGCTGGTGAGCACCACGTGCACGCCCTTCGCCGCCGCCTCGCGGAGAATGGCCAGGAGGGGCGAGCGGTTGAACCACTGCAGCGTGAGCTGGCGCAGCGCCACCTCGTCGCGCGCCACCTCGTAGAGAATGGCCGATTCGCTGCGCCCGTGCGTCAGCAGGTCGATGAAGTTGAACACGCACGCCGTCACGCCCTCGGGCGCGATGGCGTTCGCCACGTTGCGCTCGAGGTGGTCGGCGTCGGCGGCCGACGAGACCTTGTGGTACCGGACCAGCGTCGTTCCGCGCGCCTCGCGCAACTGCAATTCGAGCAGCTCCTTCTCGTGCGCGTTCAGCGTCTCGTCCTCGCGCTCGCCCCACCAGTCGGGGTACCGGGCCGCGATCTCCCCGGCGAAGAGCCCGCTGAAGAGCGCGTTGCGCGCGTACGGCGTGGCAGTGGGCAGGATCGAGAAGTAGTGGGTGGAATCGACCTCGAAGTACGACGCCACCAGCGGCTCCAGCACGCGCCACTGGTCGAGGCGAAGGCAGTCCACCACCACGAACAGGGCCTTCGACTCTCGCTCGAGGACGGGCAGGAGGAACTCGCTGACGACGTCGATCGAGAGCGGCGGACGGTCGCCCTCGATGTCCTGGTTGACCCACCGCGGGTAGTGTGCGCCCAGGTACGCGCCGAATGCCCGCCGCGTATCGGGGAGGAGCGACTGCAGCGAACTGTGCAACCCCGTTTCGCCCGCGGCCGTCAGGTCCACGTCCCACTGCACGATCTCGGCGAACCTCGCGATCCACGCCCGCCAATCCAGGGCCCGCAGGTCCGCCGACTCGAGCGCACGGAACCGATCCACGAACGACCGGGCGACCGCCTGCTGGCGGATTCTGGGGCCCTCGAGGATCCGGGTGACCACGCTCAGCACCTGGCGCGGATTCACCGGCTTGACCAGGTATTCCGTGACGTCCACGCCCAGCGCGTCGCGCAGCGTGCCGTCGTCCTCGCTCTTGGTCACCATCACCACCGGGAGGGTCGGCGCGAGCTCGCGCGCCTCCCGCACCATCGACAGCCCCCGCATGCCGGGCATCTGCTCGTCGAGCAGCAGGAGATCGAACGGTTGCCGGCGCAGGAGCTCGAGGGCGTCCGAAGCGTTCCGCGCCATCTCCACGGCGTACCCCTTCTCCGTGAGGAAAAGACGGTGCGACTCGAGGAGGTCAGCTTCGTCGTCCACCCAGAGGAGGTGCCGGGCCGCCGCGACCATACGTGGGTGAAAAGTATAATTCCGGCATGCTCGGCCCCTCGCCGTACGCCCTGGCCACGCCTGCCTTCCGGTTTCAGGCCCTTGCCGCCACCGTCGGGCGGGCCGCGATGGGCGGACCCCGCGAGGCGGCGCTCGTCGCCCTGCTGGCGGCCCGGATGGCGGCCGGCGCCGCACCGGCCGGCGGCCTGAGCCCCGCGCAACGGGCCCGCCGCGCCGAGGCCGCCCGCGGCTGGGTCGGCACGATGGCGCTCTCGCCGGTGCTTCGGGCGGCCATCGGGCGCTTGCTCGAGGCGAGCGCCGGAAGCGACCCGTCGGCCGTTGCGGGGGCCCTCTGCAAGGTGACCGACGTCACGGCGCAGTGGCTCGACCGGCCGGCACGTTCCGAGCTTGAAGCCCTGGCCGCCAAATTGGTGGCCGA
>JAYEKC010000367.1:0-2468 GCA_034716715.1 Gemmatimonadota bacterium
GCGCGACCCGGAAACGAAGTCGTCGGCCAGGGCCGCGGCGGGCCGGACGGCAGCGGCCACGCGCTAGCCCGTCCGGGGGTGCGGCGGCCGCGTGCGTTTCGTCGACTCGCATTGCCACCTCGCCGATCCGGCGTTCGACGCCGATCGTGATGCGGTGATCGGCCGTGCCCGCGCCGCGGGCGCGGCCGCGCTCGTTTGCGTGGGCGAGTCGCTCGAGCGGGCGGCTGCGGCCCGCGCCATGGCCGCCGCGGCGTCGCCCGGCACGCTTGCCTGGACGGCGGGCATCCATCCCCACGACGCCGCCGGCTTCGACCCGGCGCGCGATGTGGATGCGCTCCGCGAACTGCTCGACGCAGGCGCGTGCGCTGTGGGCGAGTGCGGCCTCGACGGCCACTACGACCACTCGCCAAGCCACCTGCAGCGTCGGGCCTTCGCGGCCCAGCTCGAGCTCGCCCGGGCCACGGGCAAGGCCGTCGTCGTCCACACCCGCGAGGCCGTGGACGATACGACCGCGATGGTGCGGGAGGCCGGAAGCGCGGGAGTGCGCGGCGTCCTGCACTGCTTCACCGGGCCGGCCCCGCTCCTCGAGACCGCGCTCGAGGCCGGGTGGTACATTTCGTTCAGTGGGATCGTCACGTTCCGGAAGTGGACCGGCGACGACCTCCTGCGGCTCGTTCCCGACGACCGCCTGCTGGTCGAGTCCGACGCGCCATACCTCGCGCCGGTCCCGAACCGCGGCAAGCGGAACGAGCCCGCGTGGGTCGCACACACCGTGGCGCGCGTCGCCTCGGTCCGGGGGACCGGGGCCGGGGAGGTCGGCGAACTGGCCGTGCGGAACGCGCAACGGCTGTTTGGGTTCTGAGCAGGGACCGGCCACGCGCACGGCAACGGGCGCCGTGGGCCGGGCGAATGGCTGGCAAGACCAACTCGGACGAGGTGACACGCGCATGCCCGTGCAGTACCTGCAGACCAAGGACGCCCCGGCGGCCATCGGCCCATACTCGCAGGCCACCACCGCTGGCGGGTTCCTGTTCGCCGCGGGACAGATTGCCCTGGATCCCGCCACGACCGAGGTGGTCGGGGAAGGAGACGTGGTCGCCCAGGCAGAGCGCGTGATGGCCAACCTGGCCGCGGTCCTCACGAACGCCGGGTGCGCGTGGAAGGACGTCGTGAAGACCACGATCTTCCTCGCCGACATGGGCGACTTCGCCAGGGTGAACGAGGTCTATGCGCGCCACCTCGGCGACGCCCGTCCCGCACGGTCCACCGTGGCGGTCGCGGGCCTGCCGCGGGGCGTCCGCGTCGAGATCGAGTGCGTCGCGAAGCTGCCCTGACGATGCCCGCCCACGACGCCGAGGGTTCGCCGCAAGGCGCCGGCACCGGCGCGGCGACGGCCGTGCGCCTGACCGAGTGGGCGCGATGCGCCGGGTGCGCGGCCAAGATGGGCCCGCTCGACCTCAAGCGCGCACTTGCACCCCTGGAGCGGCGGGGCGATCCCCGCCTCCTCGTCGGGCACGAAACGTTCGACGATGCGGGGATCTTCCAGATCGCACCCGACCTCGCGCTCGTGCAAACGGTCGACTTCTTCGCGCCAATCGTGGACGACCCGTACGATTTCGGCCGCGTGGCCGCGACGAACGCCCTGTCCGACGTGTTCGCCATGGGCGGGGAGGCGCTCACGGCCATGAACCTGGTCGGATTTCCCGTCGGGCACCTCGACCTGTCCGTCCTGTCGGAGGTGCTGCGTGGCGGGCAGGATGCCGTGCACGCGGCGGGTGCCCACGTCGTCGGCGGCCACAGCATCCAGGACGACGAACTCAAGTATGGCCTCGCCGTCACCGGCACGGTGCACCCCGGCCGCATTCTCACGAACGCCGCGGCAGCGGTCGGCGACGTGCTCGTGCTGACGAAGCCGGTCGGAACGGGCATCCTCTCCACCGCCGCCAAGCGCGGCATCCTGCCCGAAGCCGAGCGCGCCGCGCTCACGGCGTCCATGACCACGCTCAACCGTGACGCGAGCCGGGCGGCGATCGCGGCCGGCGCGCGGTGCGCTACCGACGTGACGGGGTTCGGGCTGCTCGGCCACGCGTCGCATGTGGCACGCGCCAGCGGCGTCACCGTGCGCATCGATGCCGCGTCCGTCCCGCTGCTGCCGGGCACCCTGGCGATGCTCGAGCACGGTGCCCTCACGGGCGGCGCCGCGCGGAACGCGGCGTATCTCGATCCCCTCGTCGATTGGGGAAGCGCGAGCGACGAGTGGCGGGCCGTGCTCCTCGACCCCCAGACCTCGGGAGGCCTGCTGGTGGCCATCACGCCGGGCGCCGTTCGGCAGTTCGTCGACGCCGTCCCGGGAGCCGTTGCCATCGGCGAAGTGCTCGCGGCGGGCGAACACCCGATCGTCGTCGGCTGACGGGGGCGTTGCCGTGATCGCGGGAGCGGATGAAGCCTGGTGGCTTTCTCGGTCTTCA
>JAYEKC010000368.1:0-2467 GCA_034716715.1 Gemmatimonadota bacterium
CCGCGTCGCGACTCTACGCGATTGACGCCGTCGACGCCGTCCTCGCGCACGTGGATGTGCTCCTTCGTACGCTCGTCCGCCGTGCCGATGGACTGACCGGCGTCGTCATGCCGGCCTACACCCATCTGCAGCGCGCGCAGCCGGTGAGCGCGGCCCATTGGCTGCTGGCGCATTTCTGGGCGATCGCACGCGACCGGGACCGCCTGCGGGCGGCACAACACGCGGCTGGCGTGATGCCGTTGGGTTCAGGCGCCATTGCCGGTTCGGCGTTCCGCGTCAGGCGCCAGCGGCTGGCGCGCGAGTTGGGGTTCCATTCCGTCTCCCCCAACAGCATCGACGCGGTGGGTGATCGTGACTTCATGCTCGAGGCGCTCTTTGCCCTCACCACGCTGACCGTCCACCTCTCCCGGCTCGCCGAAGACCTCATCCTCTTTGGCTCCAGCGAGTTCGGGTTTGTCCGCTTTGGCGACGCGTTCAGTACCGGAAGCTCGATGATGCCCCAGAAACGAAACCCCGACGCCCTGGAGCTGGCCCGGTCCTCTCCGGGCCGGGTCGGTGGCGATTTCCTGGCGCTGCTGATGATCGTGAAAGGCACGCCGAGCGGCTACAACAAGGACTTCCAGGAAGACAAGCGCGCGCTGTTCGACGCGTTCGACGGCGTGACGCTGCTGCTCCCGGCCGTTGCGGGAACGGTGCGCACGCTGCGTTTCGACCGGGGGCGGATGCGGGCGGCCGTCTCGAGCGCGATGATGGCGACAGACCTCGCCGATTACCTCGTCCGCCGGCGATCGACCTTCCGTGAGGCCCACGGCGTGGTTGGCTCGCTCATCAGGCAGGCCGAAGAGCGCGGGCTCGACTTGGCCGATCTTCCTGCCGCGGCCTTCCGCGCCGCGCATCCGGCCCTGGGCTCCGGCGCCCGCCGCGAGCTCGATCCGGAACGTTCGCTCCGGAACCGGAACATCGAGGGAGGCACGGGACCGTCGGCCGTGTCCAGGCAGCTCGCCGAGGCAACGCGATTACTCAACCGCAAGTAATCGTACGTTTCTACAATGCGGCCAAGCCATTTTGGTCAATCAACTTGTACTTGAATCGTAATTATCCGTATCTTTGCGGATAATTATGTATCAATCAAGGGTAGTAGCCGCCACGCTTGGCGCAGACCTCAGGTCAGTGGACAGTCTCGTACAGATGGTCGGGGGGAAGCAGTTGCCTCCCGGCGCCAGGGGACGAGCGCGGATGTTGCCCGAGGAGCTGGTCGAACTCTTTGCGGTTGCCTTGCTCGTTCGGCGCGATGTCGGCTGTCCCCTGAAGCGTGCAGCCGAGATCGCCGAGTCCTTGCTTGCGGCCGATGGTGCGCAGATACCCGTCGGAACGCTGTTTCACTTGCGAATCGATCGCGACCGCCTGCGGCGGGTCGTCCGACAGGCGTTGGCCGACGCCACGGCAACGGTTGAGCTTCCGCGTCGCGGGAGGCCGCCCAACAAAGCAAGACGGGGCGCCCGCTAGGAGCGCCCCGTCCGGTGTAAGCTCGGTGAAGGCTTACGAAGCGGCCGCCGCCTTCGTCACGTTCTCCGCCGCCGGGCCCTTCTGGCCCTGAACGATGTCGAACTCGACCACGTCGCCCTCAGCGAGCGACTTGAAGCCGGAACCCTGAATCGCGCTGTAGTGCACGAAGCAGTCCTTGGTCCCATTGTCCGGAGTGATGAAACCAAAGCCCTTCGCATCGTTGAACCACTTCACCTTGCCGGTCGTACGCATTCCTACTCCTGTGTGGTGATTGTCGCCGGGGAGCGGAACACGCCGGACCCTTCAGGACAATCTGTTTCGCGCGGGATCCCAAAGCCCCCGCCGGGCTGATACGACAAAGAGGGCCTGAACATCCAGGCCCCCCTGGTGCCGCGTCGGCATCGAAGCTAGGGCGTCCGGGCCCTTTCGGCAAGAGGCCTAGGGCTGGACGGCCGTGACGCCGTCCACGAAGTGGGTTGTTTCGCCGAAGCACCGGCTCGGCACCCCTAGGTGCTCCTTGTACCGGAGCGTTACCTGCCGGCCTTCCAGCCGTGTGATCTCCGCCGCGGCTGAGTCGGACCGAACGGTGAAGGGGAATATCACGGGAGCCACCCCGGGCTGTGTCGTCATGGCCAGCTCCCCTTCCCATGTCTTGCACACCCACCCCTTTCGGGAAAGCTTCTGGACGTAGCCGGTTCGCGTTCCTTCGGAATACGCGAACGAGAGCGCCACGCCGGCCCAGACGGTGAACACGAACGACGGGACGAGGACGACCAATCCGATCGTCGTGGCCAGCCAATGGCGGCGAAAGAAGCCCCTCGGCGGCACAACCGGTGGTGCTTCGGAGGGTGCCGCGTGGCCGGATGCGTCGGATGACATGGAGTTCGCGTGGATGGGTGCCCCAAGATGGAGCGCGGGGCGGTTAACTTCCACTTTCATCGCTTCCGTCAAACGTCGAGTG
>JAYEKC010000369.1:0-2451 GCA_034716715.1 Gemmatimonadota bacterium
AGGGCATGCCGACGTGGGGCAAGGTGCTCAAGCCCGGGCAGATCAACGCGCTCGCGGCGTACGTGCACTCCATCCACGGGTCAAACCCAGCCAACCCGAAGGCGCCCGACGGCGTGAAGACCAACCCGGACGGCACGCCACTCGACGGCGCGGCGGGAACGGCGCCGCCCGGAACGGCGGGCAAGGCGCCGGTCCGGCCCGGCGCGGCGCCGGACGCGCGACGATAGGACCGTGACGGCACCGGCACCCAACGCGCGCGTCCTCGCGACGCTCAACGCCGACGGCTCGCGCCGCTGGATCCACCCGAAGCCGTCCCACGGGCGGTACTGGAACCGGCGGCGCACCGTCGCGTGGATCCTGATGGCGCTCTTCCTCGGCCTGCCCCACCTCAGGATCGCGGGCCGGCCCGCCATTCTTCTCGACCTGCCGCGCCGCGAGTTCACGTTCTTCGGCGCGACCTTCCTCCCCACCGACACGCTGCTGCTGATGCTGCTCGGGCTCAGCATCCTGGTCGGCATCTTCCTCGCCACGGCCCTCTTCGGCCGGGTCTGGTGCGGATGGGCTTGCCCCCAAACTGTGTGGATGGAGTTTCTCTTCCGCCCCATTGAGCGCTGGCTCGAGGGCGGATGGAACCAGGGCCGCCTCCTCGACCGCGACCGGCGGTTCTTCACGCCACGCCGGCTCGCGAAGTACGCCATCTACGCCGCGCTCGCCGCCATCCTCGGCAACACCTTCCTCGCGTACTTCGTCGGCACCGACGCGCTCGCGCGCTGGATGACCAGCCCGCCCGCGGAGCGGCCTGCGGCGTTCCTCGTCATGGCCATCACCACGCTGCTCGTGTTCGTGGACTTCACGTGGTTCCGCGAGCAGACGTGCCTCGTGGCGTGCCCGTACGGCCGCTGGCAAAGCGTGCTGCTCGACCGGCAGTCCCTCATCGTCGCGTACGACGCCGGGCGCGGCGAGCCCCGCGGCCACGGCAAGGGCGAGCGGGCCGGCCTCGGCGATTGCGTGGATTGCGGCGCGTGCGTCCTCACCTGCCCCACTGGCATCGACATCCGCGACGGGCTCCAGATGGAATGCGTGCACTGCACGCAGTGCGCCGACGCCTGCGACGCCGTGATGGAAAAGGTCGGCAAGCCCGCCGGCCTCGTCCGGTACGCGTCGCAGGACGCGCTCGCCGGCCGGACCCTCCGCCTCCTGCGCCCGCGCACCGTCCTGTATCCCGCGGCGTTCCTGCTCTTCTTCGGCGCCTTCGTCTTCACCCTCGCCACCCGGTCGCCGGCCGACGTCACGCTCCTCGGCGCGGTCGGCGCGCCGTTCACCCGCGAGGCCGGCGACACCATCGTCAACCAGGTCCGCATCCGCATCGCCAACCGCACGCGCACGCCCGCGCGGTACACGCTCGACCTCCTCGGCGTGCCGGGGGCTCGCCTCATCGCCCCGGAGATCCCGCTCGCCGTCGCGCCCGGCGTGACGGCGACGACGAGCGTCTTCGTGCTCGCCCCGCGCAGCGCGTTCCACGACGAGCACCTGAACGTCCGGTTCCGCGTCGGCGACGGCGCCGCGTACCACGAGGAATTCCCGTGGCGGCTCCGCGGGCCGGCGGATGAACACGAACGGGAGAGTGCACGGTGACCGGCAGCGACCCGCGCAAGGCCGGCCGCCTGTGGCCGTGGTTCGTCGCGTCACTGCTCGTCGCCACCGCCGCCGCGCAGGGCATCATGCTCTACGCCGCGACGCACGATCCTACCTTCGCCGTCGTGCCGGACTACTACGACAAGGCCGTCGCCTGGGACTCGACGCACGCCATTGAGGAGGCCAGCGCCGCGCTCGGCTGGCGCGCCATGGTGGACTTCGATGATGCCGGCGCCCTGACCGCCGTGCGCGTCGCGGTCAGCGACTCGTCCGGAACTCCGGTTGGCGACGCGGTGGTACGCGCCGAACTCGTGAGCAACCTCGACGCATCGCACCCCGTGGCGCTCCGGCTCGCCAACGACGGCGGCGGCCGCTACGCCATCACCACGCCCGCGCTTCGGCGCGGTCTCTGGGACGCGCACCTCGACGTGCGCGCGCGCGGCAGCCGCTTCACGCCCGTCGTCAGGATCGAGTACCGGCCGTGACCGCGATCGCCATCTCGGTGTTCATCGCGGCGCTGCTCGGCAGCGGCCACTGCGCCGCGATGTGCGGCGCGTTCGCCTGCGCCGCCGCCGACGTGGCCCCGGGCCAGTGGGCGCGGCTGCGCGCATCGGCGGCGTATCACGCGGGTCGCCTCGTTTCCTACGTCGCGCTCGGGGCGGTGGCCGGCGCGGCCGGCGCCCGGCTCGACGCGGTGGCCACATTCCGCGACGCCGTCCGGCCGGCGGCGGTCGCAGCGGGTTTCGTGCTCATCGTGTGGGGCGCCGGCGGGCTCCTCACGATGGCCGGCGCGCGCCTGCCCCGCGTGCCGGCCCC
>JAYEKC010000370.1:0-2447 GCA_034716715.1 Gemmatimonadota bacterium
CCATAGGGTCTCCGGGTGCGGTGGGCGGGGGGCTGGAGAACATACCACGGCCCGGATTGGCGCGCGACGTTGACGGCTCGCCCCAAACCCCTGATTCTTGGTGCCGTGACCGTCACCCGCCGTCGCTTCATCGGTGCCTCGTCCGCGTGCGCCGCCCACCTCGCGCTCCTCGGCTCCGTGCCCGACGGCTGGCTCAAGCGGGCTTGGGGGCGGCCGCAGGGGCGCGTCGTGGCCCGTGAACCGTTCGGCTCGCTCGAGGTGGTAGCCGACAACGCCTGGGCGCTGGTCTCCAACCCGCTTGGCGGCGACCGCACCACCCTGTCGAACGGCGGGATCATCGCCGGCCGCAATGGCGTGCTGGCGATCGAGGGGTTCAACCAGCCCGTGGGCGCCACCTGGCTGGCGACGAAGGCGCGCGAACTCACGGGTCGCTGGCCCACCCACGTGGCCGTCACCCACTACCACTCCGACCACTCGAACGGGCTCGGCGGCTACCTGACAGGCGGGGAGCGTCCCGTCATGCGCGCGACGGACACCACGCGCACGTGGATCCTCGAGAAGAACCCGCGCGACGACGCCCGCGCCGACGCGCTCAGGGACGTGACCGCGATCCCCATGGGCCAGGCGACCACGTTCGACCTCGGCGGCCGCACGGTGCGGTTCGTGCCGCGGCTGGGCCACACCAGCAGCGACGTGAGCATCGAGCTCGACGACCCGTCGCTCGTGTTCTGCGGCGACCTCCTCTGGAACGCGATGGTGCCCAACTACGTGGACGCGATTCCGTCGAAGCTTTCGGCGGCGGTGCGCGCGATGCGGCGCGACGCACGCACGACGTACGTCCCGGGCCATGGCGCCGTGGCGGACGGGGCAGCCTACGACCGCTACGTGGGCGTGATCGACGAAATCGAGCGGGCCGCCCGCGCCGCCCACGCGGCCGGAAAGACCGCGGCCGAGGCCGCGGCGGGTTTTGCCCTGCCGGACTCGTTTGGCAAGTGGACGCTGTTCAGCCCCCAGTACTTCGAGCGCGCCATCGGCGCCTGGTACAAGGAACTCGGATGACCCCGCACGCCCGTTCGGCCGCCTCGATCGTCGCGCGCGGCACGTTCCTCCTCCTCGCGGCCGCCGCGGCCGCGGGTGCGGCGGCGCTCGCGCAGCAGCCCGCGACGACGGTGCTCGTCAACGGTCACGTGATCACTGTGGACGCCGCCGATCGCATCGCCCAGGCCATCACGATTCGCGGCAACCGCATCGTCGCCGTCGGCACGAACGCCGAGGCGGAGCGCGCCGCTGGCCCCGGCGCGACCCGCATCGACCTCCATGGCGCCACGGTCACGCCCGGCCTGCTCGACGCGCACAATCATTTCTCCGGCGCGGGCGTGGACCGCCTGCTGCTCATCGACGTGAGCTACCCCGCGGTGAAGCACGTGGCCGACGTCGCGGCCGCCGTGGCGGCTCGCGTGGAGACCACCGCGCGCGGCAAGTGGGTCGAAGGCCGCGGCTGGGACGAAGGCAAGCTCGCGGAAAAGCGCCTGCTCACCGCCGCCGACCTCGACCGCGTGTCGCCGAACAATCCCGTGTGGCTCGAGCACACCACGGGCCACTACGGCGTGGCCAACTCGGCCGCGCTCAGGCTCGCGGGCATCACGCGCGACACCAAGGCTCCGCCCGGCGCCACCATCGACCACGACGCGAACGGCAACCCGACCGGCGTGCTGAAGGAGGGCGCGCAGGACCTCGTGCGCCGCCTCATTCCGCCCGCGTCTCCCGACGAAGTCGAACGCGGCATGCGCGAGCTCGCGAAGGCGTTCAACGCCGAGGGGATGACGGGGCTCAAGGACCCCGGGATTTCCACGGAGACGTTCAACCTTTACCGGAAGGCCGCGGCTTCGGGCGAGCTGCCCGTGCGTGTGTTCGCGCTCTGGAGCGGCGGGCGCAGCACCGGGGCGGCTCGCCGCCTCATCGCCGAGCACGCCGCCGACACCCGCCCGTACGCCGGCACCGGCGACGACCACGTGATTGCCGGCGGCGTGAAGCTCTTCCTCGACGGCTCGGGCGGCGCGCGCACCGCGTGGATGCACGAGGACTGGAACACGGGCTACACCGGCGTGGATTCCGGCAACCGCGGGTATCCGACGACGAACGCGGACACCATCCGCGCGATGATTCGCATGTACCACGACGCGGGGATGCACGTGGGCGTCCACGCCATCGGCGACCAGGCCATCGACTGGGTGGTGGACACGTACGACCAGGCGATGCGCGAGCACCCGAAGCCGGGACTGCGGCACTCCATCATCCACGCGAACATCCCCACCGACCACGCGCTCGACGTGATGGCACGCCTCCAGAAGCAGTTCGACGCGGGCTACCCGGAACCCTCGGCCACGTTCACGTGGTGGATCGGCGACACGTACGTCGGGAACTTCGGTCCCGTGCGCTCACGCCGG
>JAYEKC010000371.1:0-2446 GCA_034716715.1 Gemmatimonadota bacterium
GGTGGACTTGGCAGGAGCCGACTTGGCCGGCGCCGACTTCGCGGGCGCCGCCTTCTCCGTGCCCGCCTTCTCCGGCGCGGCCTGCTTGGCGGCAGCCTTGTCGGCCGGGGGCGCCTTGTCGCCGCCGCCGGAGCATCCCTGCAGCGGCGCGGTAACGATCAGGACGGTCGCCAGTGTGGCGATGGTGCGCGTGCTAAAGTTCATCATCGAACCCCGAATGAGGTGACGGATGGTCGCAGGTCGGTGGCTGGCCGCAGTGGCGCTCACGATAAGTACTGTAACGCTGCGCCCAACGGGGGTTGCGGCGCAACCCGCGGCCCGGCCCGCCGACAGCGTCGTGCGTCCCGTGGCCGCACCGGCGCGGGGCCTCCCATCGGAGGCCGCCAGCGCGAGGGTCACGCGGTTTTCGTTCATCGTGTATGGCGACACGCGCGGCCCGCGCGACGGGACCGAGGTCCAGGCGGTCCACTCGATGATCGTCGAGTCAATGCTGAAGAAGATCGCCGAGCTGAAGTCGGGCCCGGATCCGGTGCGGTTCGTCATCCAGAGCGGCGACGGCGTGGTGAACGGCGGCGTCGCGGCCCAGTGGAACGTGAGCTACACGCCCGTCGTCGAGCGGCTCACGAGGGAAGGCGGGGTGCCGTACTACCTCGCGCCGGGGAATCACGACGTGAGCAGCGCCGATTCGGCGCGCGCGCCGCTGCGGCTGGCACGCATGCCCAACTACTACGCCGTCACGTCGAAGACCATCCCGCAGTCGGGCCCGCGCCGCCTCAGGGGCTACCCCACGTTCGCCTTCGGCTACGGGAACACGTTCGTCATCGGGTTCGATTCCAACATCGCCGGCGACACGATCCAGTTCGCGTGGGTGAAGGCGCAGCTCGAGCACCTCGACCGCCGGCGATGGACGCACGTCGTGATGTTCGCGCACCACCCGGCGTATTCCTCGGGGCCCCACGGCGGCGCCATCGTGGAGACCTCGACGCGCATCATCCGCGAGAAGTGGATGCCGCTCTTCCGCGCCAACGGTGTGGACATGTTCTTCGTGGGCCACGAGCACTTCTTCGAGCACTGGGCCGAGGAGTGGCGCGACGCGAAGGGAGCGTGGCGGCGGCTCGACCAGGTGGTCACGGGCGGTGGCGGCGCGCCCATCTACACGTACCGCGGCAACCCGGACCTCACCGCGTACCTCGCCGCCGGCGCGAGGGACTCGCTGCGGGTCACGCAGATCGTGCGGCCCGGCGCGGACTCCACGCAGAACCCGCACCACTACGTGGTGGTGCACGTGGACGGCGCGAAGGTGTGGCAGGAGGTGGTCGGCGTGGACTGGGGCAGGGACTACGCGCCCTACCGCACGGCGCGCATCGACCTCGGCGAGCCGAAGCGGCCCTGACGTTCGCTCAGCCGGGGAGGCGCGCCTTCTCGAGCTTCACCAGCACCGTGTACTCGGGGTCCACGAGCTGGATCACCGCGGCGCGCGAGTTCTGCGACACGAACTGGTACGCATCGAGCTCGCCAAGCTTCGCCTGGTCGCGCACCCAATTCAGCAACGCCTTGAACGCCACGCGCGCCGCGTCCTCGAGCGGCCGGCCGGAGCCCACGAACATCACCTCGTCGCGGTTCTCGATGCGCGGCACGGGCGTCGCCGACTGCTTCACGAGCTCGACGTACACCTCGACGTTCATCGCCCCCTCGACGGCGGCGCCCATGATCTCGCCCTCGCCCATGGCGTAGTGGCCGTCGCCGAAGGAGAGCATCGCGCCGGGCACGTTCACGCCGAGGAACACGGTGTTGCCGGGCCGCACCTCCCAGCAGTCCATGTTCCCGCCGAACGGGCCGGGGACGATGGTGCTGCGCGCCTCGTGCATGGCGGGCGCCACGCCGATGCAGCCGAGGAATGGCGCGAGCGGGACGGACCAGGCAAAGTGTCCCTCGCGCGAGCGGGCGGTGGCCACGCCGCGCGCGCGATCTATCTCGTACTTCCACGTGGCCTCTGGCAACTCCGGGCCGAGCATCGCCGTGCGGTCGGTATTCACCAGCGCGCCGAACCCCGGCGAGAACGACGATACGGCGTAGTCGCGGGCGGGCTCGAGCTTCAGGATGTGCACCGCCACGGTATCGCCGGGCTCGGCCCCATCTATATGAAAGGGGCCCGTCTGCGGGTTGTCGTGCCCGGGCGGCATGGCCTTCGACGGCAGGTCGAGCGCCGACTTCACGGCGCCGTCGAAGCAGTCCTCCGTCCACGTCACGATCTTCGTGCCGGGCTTGATGGTCTTCCGTGCCGGCACGCCGCCGAACGTGTACGCGAGCTCCTCGTGCGCGGGCGTCCACTCGAGGGTGGGCGCGCCGGCAGGCACGCCGGCGAGGAGCGGGCGGGGCGGGGCGCCGGCCGCCAGCGGCCTCGCCGCGTTCGCCGCGTCGCCGCCGCCCACGGAGCCGAACTGCC
>JAYEKC010000372.1:0-2442 GCA_034716715.1 Gemmatimonadota bacterium
GCCTTCCACGTGGCGCCGCCGTCGTCGGTGCGGAACGCGCCGGCGGCGGAGATGGCGATGAACATCCGCGTCGGGTTCTTCGGGTCGAGCAGGATCGTGTGCAGGCACATCCCGCCCGCGCCCGGCGCCCACTTCGGGCCGGTGCCGTGCTCGCGCAGGCCCTTGAGCTCGGTCCAGGCCTTGCCGCCATCCGTGGTGCGGAACATCGCCGCGTCTTCCACGCCGGCGTAAACGGTGTCGGAATCCGTAAGCGACGGCTCGAAGTGCCAGACCCGCTTGAACTCCCACGGATGGGGGGTGCCGTCGTACCACTGGTGCGTGCCGGGCACGGTGGCGTAGGCGAATGTATTGTCCACCACCTCCCACGTCTTGCCGCCGTCGCTGGACCGGTTCACCACCTGGCCGAACCAGCCGCTGCTCTGGGACGCGTAGAGCGCGTTCGGGTCCGCGGGAGAGCCCTTGATATGGTAGATCTCCCAGCCCGTGAAATGGGGGCCGTCAATCTTCCAGGCCTTGCGGGCGCCGTCGGACGTGAGGATGAACGCTCCCTTCTTGGTGCCGACGAGAACTCGAACGGAGGCCATGGCGTGATGGGGTAAGGGGTTGGACGTGGGTCGGCGGCCCGGGTGGGGAGCGGACGCACGTGCAAGCTAGCCCGGTCCGGGGCGGGGTGGCGAGTGGCGAGTCAACGTCCGCAGGCGTACAATCGTACCCCTCCAGCGTCCTCCACACCGATGTCACCCAACGTGCGCATTGCGCTCCTTCCGGTCGCCGCGGCCTGCCTGGCCTGCGCGACCGCCCAGACCGGGTCGTCGCCGTCCTTCCCCGCGCCGGCTGCAGCGCCCGCCATGGCGCCGGCCACGGCGCCCCCCACGGCGCCGGCCACGCCGCCCGCTTCCACGCGGATCATCAACGACGCCGACGTCGAGTTCATGCAGGGCATGATCCCGCACCACGCCCAGGCGGTGGTGATGGCGGGGTGGTGCAAGTCGCACGGGGCGCGGGCGGACGTCGTGGCCCTCTGCGAGCGCATCGTGGTGGGCCAGCGTGACGAGATCCACCTGATGCAGTTCTGGCTCCGCGAGCGCGGCCTCGAGGTGCCCAGCGATACCGCGACCATGCACAAGATGAAGATGGGCGGCATGGTGCACGACATGCTGATGCCGGGCATGCTGAGCCCCGCCGAGATGGCCGCGCTCGACAAGGCGCGCGGGGCGGAGTTCGACCGGCTCTTCCTCGAGGGCATGATCCGGCACCACGGCGGCGCGATCGACATGGTGAACACGCTGATGGCCTCGCCGGGCGCCACGCAGGACGACCTCGTGTACCGGTTCTCCGCCGACGTGTACGCCGACCAGACGACCGAGATCGAGCGCATGCAGAAGATGCTGGCGACGGTTCCGCCGGGCGGCGGCGCGTAACGCGCCGTTCCCGGGCCGTCGAGCAGCCCAAACGTTGTTCTCCCGCAGTTCGCAGCACCCACTCCCACCGGAATACCCCATGGTTTCCGCTCCAGCAGCACGGCGGGGCACCGCCGTCCTCCTCGCCGGCGTCCTTGCCGGCGCCGCGATCTACGCCTCTGCGTGCGCATCGTCGTCCTCGTCGTCGGGGGCACCCGCGGCCGCGCCTGGCGCAACGATGATGGGCAGCATGTCGCCCACGCCGCCCCGGCCCGACCCGCGCGTCGGGCTCCGGCCCGGCACCACGAAGCGGCCCGCGTACGACACCACCAAGCGGATGGTGGACCAGCCGGCCGCCGAGGCGGCGTGGAACATGCACCTGGTGGTGAACAAGCCGCCCACCGACTCGTTCATCGGCGTGACGCACTCGGACCTCGCGTTCCGGGGCAACTACGTGATCCAGGGCAATTACGACGGCTACGACATCTGGGACGTGCGCAATCCGCGCAACCCCACGCTCTACCACAGCGTGGTGTGCCGCGGGTCGCAGAGCGACGTGTCGGTGTACGGCAACCTCATCTTCGAGTCCGGCGAGGCCACCAGCGGCCGCATCGACTGCGGCAAGCAGGGCATCCCGCAGGAAGATTCGGTGAGCCACGAGCGCTTCCGCGGCGTGCGCATCTTCGACGCCACGGACCTGAAGAACCCGAAGCTGCTGGCGAACGTGCAGACGTGCCGCGGGTCGCACACGCACACCGTAGTGGAGGATCCGAAGGACAAGAACAACGTCTACATCTACGTGTCGGGCTCGGCCGGCGTGCGGTCGTCGAGCGAGCTCGCGGGCTGCTCCGACCTCGACCCGGCGCTCGACCCTGGCAGCGAGCTGTTCAAGATTGAGGTGATCCAGGTGCCGCTCGCGAACCCGGCGGCGGCCCGCGTGATCACGAAGCCCGGCATCCTGACCGACCTGGGCGTGGCGCCGCGCAGCAACGCGCGCTCGGCGCAGGACTCCCCGGAGCGCGCGCAGCAGATGGCGGCGCGT
>JAYEKC010000373.1:0-951 GCA_034716715.1 Gemmatimonadota bacterium
TGATCCGGGCCGGCGCCGCCCATTCGCCCCAGTGGATGCGCAGCACGGCCTCGTCGCGATTCACCACGGGAAAGTAGATCGCCATGGTCTCCATGTGCGAGAGGCGCTCGGGCTGCACGTCCACACGCAGCGCGTCGCGGCCGTCGCCGGGGTACGGCGTGTGGAACACGTGGGCCGCGGTGCTGAAGATCATCGTCCACGGCCCCGTGCCGCGCGGGATGAGCCAGAGCGAGTACTCGCCGGCCTTGAGGGCGCGGCCCTCCGCGATCACGTCGTGGCTGAACGTGATGCGCGTCGCGGAATCGGCCCCCGGATGCCACACCTTGCCGTACGGCACGAGGCCCGAGTCGGCGAAGAGCGTGCGGCCGCGGGCCACGGGGCGCCCGTAGCGTACCTCGATGGAGGTGAACGCCACGTCCTGCTGCGTGACGCCGCGCTGGCTGAACGGGTAGCCCTGCGCGCCTGCGCCGCGCGCGGCGATCGCGACAGCCGCGATCGTGACGAGCGGCACCAGCTTCCTGCGTATGCGCACCACGGCCTGCTCCAGGTGGGGACGAGCCACCTATCAATCCTCGTCCGATGAAGTTCCCGGCGGCGGATCGTCGTGTACCCAGGCGGGCGCCGGCGGCAGCATCGCCCGGAACGCGGTCCCGTACATGTCCCACACCGTCACGAACAGCGCGGCGATGATCGGCCCGACGATGAACCCCACGACGCCGAACAACGCCAGACCGCCGAACGTCGAGAGCAACACGAGCAGGTCGTGCATTCGCGTGTCGCGGCCCACGAAGATGGGGCGGAGGAGGTTGTCCACCGAGCTCACCACCACGAGCCCCCACAGCGCCAGCCCGATGCCGGCCGGCACCCGCCCGGTGGCCATCAGGATCACCGCGGCCGGCGCCCACACGATCCCCGAACCGAGCATCGGGATCACCGAGAGCACTACCATCA
>JAYEKC010000373.1:961-2435 GCA_034716715.1 Gemmatimonadota bacterium
CTGCAGCACGAAGAATGCGGCGCCCGCAAGCGCGCCCTGGATGAGGGCCACGAGGAGCGACCCCTTGATCGTCGCGCGCGTGACCGAGACGAACTGGCCCACGAGCCGGCGCTCGTCGGCCTCGTCGAGCGGCGCATAGTAGAGGATGCGGCCGAGGATCGCGGGGCCGTCCGTCAGGAAGAAGTAGAGGGCGTACAGCGCCACGAACATCTGCAGCACCGCGTTCAGCGTTCCGGCCGTCGCGGCGCGGGCGTTCGCGAGGACGAGCGAGCCCGCGCGGCCCGCGAGCTGGCTGGCCCACTCGACGACGGTCCGGTCGTCGGGCACGAAGCCGCCCACCGCCGGCAGCCCGCGGGCCCACGCGGTGAGCCGGTCCCAGTCGCCGGCGTGCGCCTCGATCCAGGGCCCCGCCGAGCTCGCCACGTCCGCCGCCTGCGCCACCACGAGCGACACGAATCCGGCGAGCGGTCCCAGGATCACCAGCACGAGGCCGAGCACTGTGAGCATCGCCGCGAGGCGGCGTCGGTCGCCAAGCCGCGCCGCGAGCGCGAGGAACGCGGGCCGGCTCATGGCGGCGAACGCCCCCGCGAGGATGAGGCCCACGAGGAACCCGCGCACCATCGCCAGGAACAGCGCGCTGATGCCGATGACGAGCAGCAGCAGGAAGCCCCGCTGGATGCGCGTGTCGGTCACGACAGGGCCCTTCGGTTGTTCCGGCCCGATGCGGCGGTGTTCGGCAAGGGAGGCCTCCCGGTCGTAGGATAACCCTCGCCTGGCCCTGCCGAAGCCTCGGCGCCGCGCGCGGCCGGGGGCGGGGCCATAATTGCAGCATGTCGCCCGCCGAGGTCACAACGCCGGTCGCTCGGGCACGAACCGGGTCGGTCGTGGCCTTCTTCGGCATCACGTTCGCCGTCACGTGGGCGGCGTGGTTCTCGGCGCCGCTCGTGGATGCACCGGGGGCCGGCGGCCACTCCGCGGCGTGGACGCTCCTCATCTACGTCGGCACGTTCGCCCCCGGCATCACGGCCGTCGCGATGTCGGCCGCCGAAGGCCGCGACGTGCTCCGCGACCTCCTCCGCCGTCTGGTGAAGGCCGACGCGGCGCCGCGCCTGTACCTGTTCGCCGTCATGTACCTGTTCGCGCTGAAGCTCCTCAACGCCGCCATCCAGCGCGCGGCGTTCGGCGAGTGGCCCGTGATCGCCACGCAGCCGTTCCCGCTGCTGCTCGTCGCGACGTTCTTCTCCACCGTCATTGGCGGGCAGGCGGGCGAGGAGCTGGGGTGGCGCGGCTTCGCGCTGCCGCGGCTCGCGTCGCGCATGGGGTACGCGTGGGCCGGCGTGCTCGTGGGCGTGGCGTGGGCGCTGTGGCACCTGCCGCTCTTCCTCATTCCCGGCGCCGACAAGACCGGACAGTCGTTCCCCGTCTGGGCGCTTGGCGTCGTTGCGCTGTCGGTGGCGATGACGTGGCTGTGGGT
>JAYEKC010000374.1:0-2433 GCA_034716715.1 Gemmatimonadota bacterium
AGCGTCGCCATGAAGCGGGTGCCCATCTGGATGCCCTGGGCGCCGAGCGCGAAGGCGGCGAGGAAGCCGCGGGCATCGCCGATGCCACCCGCCGCCAGTACGGGGATCTTCACCGCATCCACGACCTGCGGCACCAGGGGCAGCGTGGCGATGGTCCCGACATGGCCGCCCGCCTCCGTGCCGAGGGGCGCTCGGTGCTGGTCGCGGCGGGCGACACCTTCCGTGCCGGCGCGATCGACCAGCTTCGCGTGTGGGCCGACCGGGCGGGCGCCGCGTTCGTCGGGGCCACGCCCGGCGCCGACCCGGCGTCCGTGGCGTGGGCCGCGATCGACGCGGCCGTCGCCCGCAACGTGGACGTCGCCATCATCGACACGGCCGGCCGCCTGCATACCAGCGACGCCCTGATGGAAGAGCTGCGCAAGGTGGTACGCGTGATCGAGAAGCGGATGCCCGGCGCCCCGCACGAGGCCCTGCTCGTGCTCGACGCCACCATCGGCCAAAACGCCGTGGCGCAGGCCCGCGTGTTCGCGGCCTCGGTGCCGGTGACGGGCGTGGTGCTCACGAAGCTCGACGGTTCGGCCAGGGGCGGCGTCGTGGTGGCCGTCCACGAGGCGATCAACGCGCCGGTGAAGTTCGTCGGAACGGGCGAGGGTGTGGGCGACCTCGAACCGTTCGACGCCGACGCGTACGCCGCGGGGCTCTTCGCGCCGTGAACGCCGCCCGGGCGCCCCGCCGGTCGCTCGACATGCAGGCGATGTACCTGCAGGGCGTCGGCCCTGCCCGCGCCGACGCACTCCGCCGCCTCGGCATCTTCACGGTGCGCGACCTGCTGATGCACGTGCCCCACCGGTACGAGGACGCGAGCACCATCTCACCCGTGCAACGCCTCCGCGTGGGCGACGACGCGACGATCTTCGGCCGCGTCGTCTCCAAGGGCATCATTCCCACGCGCAAGGGCCTGCGGGTGTTTCAGGCGGTGGTGAAGGACGCGAGCGGGATGATCGAGTGTGCGTGGCCCGGGCAGCCGTTCCTCGACCGCTCCATCAAGGTGGGCGACGCCCTGCTCCTCGCGGGCAGCGTGCGGTTCTTCCACGGGCGGCAGTTCGCGCCGCGCGAGACCGTCAACCTCGGCGCCGACGAGAACGCCACGGCCGCGGGGCGGGTGCTGGCGGTGTACCCCGCCACCGAGGGCATGTCGTTCAAGCAGGTGCGCTACCTGATCGAGCGGCACCTGGACGCCTGGTTGCCGCTCGTCACGGAGTACCTGCCGGAGTGGGTGCTCCGGGAGGCCAGCGTGCCGCCGCTGCCCGAGGCGCTGCGCATGGTGCACCGGCCGGCCACGCTCGACGAGGCCCGCCGCGGGCGCGGCCGGCTCGCGTTCGAGGAGCTCCTCTTCGTCCACATCCTGCACGTGCGCGCCCGCACCCTGTCGCGCACGGCGCGCGTGGGCATCCGCTTCGAGAACCGCCGCGACCTCACGTCGAAGCTGAAGGCGGCCCTGCCGTTCGAACTCACCGCCGCGCAGGTGCGCGCCACGCGCGAGATCGTCAAGGACATGACGAGCGGCGAGCGCATGCACCGGCTCCTCCAGGGCGACGTCGGCAGCGGCAAGACGGTGGTGGCGCTCTTCGCGTGCCTGCTGGCGATGGAGAATGGCCACCAGGCCGCCGTCATGGCGCCCACCGAGCTGCTCGCCGAGCAGCACGCCGACACGATGACGCGCCTGCTGGCGCCACTCGGCATTTCGCCGGTACTGGTCACCGGCTCACTCGGCGCAAAGGCGCGCCGCGCGGCGGCAACCCGCCTGGCGAGCGCCGGGCCCGTGCTCGCGGTGGGCACGCACGCGCTGGTGCAGGAAGGCGTGTCGTTCAGCCGGCTGGGGCTCGCCGTCGTGGACGAGCAGCACCGCTTCGGCGTCGAGCAGCGGCTTGCCCTCGGCAAGAAGGGCGAGCGGCCCGACGTCCTCCTGATGAGCGCGACGCCCATCCCGCGGTCGCTCGCGCTCACCATCTACGGCGACCTCGACGTGAGCGTGCTGGACGAGCTGCCGCCGGGCCGCCAGCCGGTCACCACGGTGCGGCGCCAGGAGAAGTCGCGCGAGAAGGTCTACGACTTCGTGGACGCGCAGCTGGAGAAGGGGCGGCAGGCCTACCTCGTGTTTCCGCTCATCGAGGAGAGCGACAAGGTGGCGCTCAAGGCGGCCACCAGGGCATTCGACGAACTGAGCAAGGGCCGCTTCCAGCATCGCCGGCTCGAGCTGCTGCACGGCCGGCTGTCCGCCGACGAGAAGGACGACGTCATGCGGCGCTTTCGCGACGGCAAGGTCGACCTCCTGGTGTCGACGACCGTCATCGAGGTGGGCATCGACGTGCCCAACGCCACGGTGATGCTCATCGAGCATCCCGAGCGTTTCGGCCTCAGCCAGATCCACCA
>JAYEKC010000375.1:0-12512 GCA_034716715.1 Gemmatimonadota bacterium
CGCGATGAGCACGGTGTGCAACACCAGGCTCATGAACGTGCTGCCGGCCGACCTCTGCTTCTGTGGCCTTGATTCCAGCAGGTTGTTGAACAAAATGGCACCTCGTGCGTGGCGTGTCCCAACTCGAAGCGGCCTGCGGACACAACATATTACCGCCGCCCCTATTGGGTCGTAATGGCCGAAAGATTAAGAATTGCTTAAGGCCGTATTAGGTGTTGGCGCGGCCTCGCGGACCAGCGGCAGGACGACGGCGAACGTGCTGCCGCGCCCGAGGCGCGAGGCCACGTCGATCCGCCCGTCGTGGGCCTGCGCGATCCATTGGGAGATGGCGAGTCCGAGGCCCGACCCGCCCCCCGTGGCGCGCGTCCGGGCCGGATCGGCCCGCCAGAAGCGATCGAAGATGAAGGGCAGGTCGGCCGCGGCGATGCCGATGCCGTCATCGCGGACCGTGACGATCGCCTCGTCGTGGCGCGCCTCGAGCGAGATGTCCACGGTGCCGCCGCGCGGCGTGTACTTCACCGCGTTCGTGGCCAGGTTGAGGAACAGCTGGCGGATCCGCTCGCGGTCGCCGCCGACGGTGGCGGGCTCCACGTGCGGCAGCCGCACCGTGACGCCCGCCTCCTCGCCGAGGATCTGCGCCGTCTCGGCCACGTCGCGGATGACGGCCTCGAGGTCGACGGAATCGCGCACGAGGTCGAACCGGCCCTCGTCGGCGCGCGCGAGCGTGAGCAGCGACTCGACAAGCCCGGTCATGCGCGATACCTCCTGCAGCGCCTCCTCGAGGGCGACGGCGTGCTCGTGGGCGTCGCGGGGCGTCGCCATCGCACGCTCGACGTCGGCGCGGATCACCGCCAGCGGCGTGCGGAGTTCGTGACTCGCGTCGGCCGTGAATCGGCGCAGGGCGCCGAACGACGTTTCCAGGCGGGTGAGCATGTCGTTCAACGTCTGGGCGAGGCTGGCGAACTCGTCCCGCGCGTCGCTCTCCACCACCACGCGCCGGTGCAGCGACCGGCCGTCGGTGATGGCACCGACGTCGGCGACCATCCGGTGCACCGGCTCGAGGATGCGCCCCGCGAGCATCCACGCGGACAGGAGGGCGATCCCCACGAGGAAGGGCGCCGTGAGCAGCGCCACGCTCAGGATTTCGGTCGTCGTCTCGGTCACGCGGCGGAGCGACACGCCGGCAACGATTCGCCGCACGCCGCCGCCGAGTGGCGGGTCGTGCAGGCTCGCGACGAGGATGACGTCGTCGAAGTTGAGGCTCACGCGCCGCGGCTCCCCGCCGCGCCCGATGGAGTACGCGGTGCCCGTGAGGCGCGCGAGGTCCTGCTGCCAGAGCTTCCGGATGTCGCCGATCAGCGCCGTGTTGTTGGCCTGCGCCTGCATCTGCCGCACGTCGCGCGACCAGTAGAACACCTGCGAGGAATCGCCGATCACGATGTAGCCGGGCAGCTGGTCGAGGAGCGAGGTGACCGCGGGCGTGAACGGCGACTGGGGCGCGCCGAGGGTGTCCACCGCGACGCCGCGGAAGCTCTGGCGCTCGATGATGCTTCCTGCCAGGATGGCCGTATTGGTGGCTTCCTCGCCGATCTGCGCCATCACGGACGCGCGGCGCTGAGCAACGAGGATGGCCACGAGCAGGCCAAGGACGGCGAAGGTCGCGCCGCCATAGGCGATCGTGATGCGGGTGCGGACGGACGCCACGGCCGCGTCCTAGTCCTTGATCACGTATCCGACGCCGCGGACCGTCGTGATGAGCTTCTTGCGGCCCCCGCCATCGATCTTCTTCCGCAGGTGGTTGATCACCACGTCGACAATGTTCGTGCCCGAGTCGAAGTGGTAGCCCCAGGCGTACTCGGTGATGAGCGTGCGGCTCATCACCTTGCCGGCATGGCGCATGAGGTACTCGAGCACGAGGAACTCCTTGGGCGTGAGCTCCACCGCCCGGCCGCCGCGGCTCACCTCGTGCGAATCGATGTTGAGCGCAAGGTCGGCCACCTTGAGCACCGGAGACGCGATGGCGCGCGGCCGGCGCGAGAGGGCCTCCACGCGCGCCAGCAGCTCCTCGAAGGCGAACGGCTTGGTGACGTAGTCGTCGGCCCCGGCGCGCAGCGTCTCGACCTTGGCGTCCACCGCGTCCTGGGCGGTGAGCACGAGCACCGGGCGCTCGAAGCCCTTGGCCCGCAGGCTGCGGAGCACGTCGATGCCGGAGCGGCGGGGCAGCCGGAGGTCGAGGACGACGAGGTCGTACGGCTGCGTGGCCGCCAGGCGCTCGCCTTCACCGCCGTCCGTCACGAGGTCCACCGTGTACCGCTGCTCCTCGAGCCCCCGCTTCACGAAGCGTCCCACGGTGGGATCGTCCTCGATCACGAGCACCTTCACCGGGACGCTTCCCCGCGGCCGCGCCGCGGCCGCCGGAATCCGTACGCGCGAATCTTCCGGTAGAGCGTCTTGGGCGAAATGCGCAGGATGCGGGCTGCGCGACCCTGGTGCCACTGCACCTGCGCGAGCACGGCGGCGATGTGGCGCCGTTCGACGTCCTCCAGCGCCGGCGGGGGCGACGCCTCGCGCGCGGCCACGGCCGCGCGGATCGTGGCCGCCAGCATCACCCGCGCGGCGAGGTCCTCGACCGAGCATGGTCCCGAGACGTAATCGAACGCGCCGGCGCGCATGGCCTCGACGGCGGTGGCCACGCACCCGTCGTCCGTGACGATGATGCACTCGGGCGGCGCCGGCTGCCGCTGGAGTTCCCGGAACACGGTCATCCCGGTGGCGCCGCCGGCGCGCGTCCCGATGATCGCCACGTCGGCCGGCGCCGTGCCGTGGGCGGCGACCGCGGCGGCGAGGTCGCGCGCAACCCTCACATCCACGCCACGCGCCGCGAACTGATCGCGCAGCGCCCGCGCGGTGGCGGCGTCGTGGCCGATCATGAGCAGGCGAGCGCCGGTCACGGGCCGACGCTCGGCAGGACGACGCGGAACGTGCTTCCCTGCCCCACGACGCTCTCGACCTCGAGGCGCCCGCCGTGGTCCTGCACGATGCTGTAGCAGATGGAGAGGCCGAGTCCGGTGCCCTTGCCGGCCTCTTTCGTCGTGTAGAACGGCTCAAAGATCTTCGAGAGCTCGGTGCGCGCGATACCCTGCCCCTGGTCCGTGACCTCGGCCACCACGCCCTCGCCCGGCGCGCGCCCGCGGCGCGTGCGGACGACCACCTTGCCCGGGCGACCAGCCATCGCGTCCACCGCGTTCAGCAGGAGGGCCATGAACACCTGTACGAGCTGCTCGCCACTGGCCTTGGGCACCCGGGGAAGGTCGGCCTCCAGCTGGCGCTCCACCGTGAGCCGCTTGAAGCGGACGTGGTGCTTGAGCAGGAGCAGCGTGCGCTCCACCACCTCGTTGAGGTCCACGCGCTCGCGCAGCGGCTGCTTGGGACGGCTGAAATCGAGGAGGCCGTCCACGATCTGCTTGCACCGCGCGACCTCGTTGTCGATGATGTTCAGGTACTCGTCGATGTCGGGCGAGATCGCCGCACCGGCCGTCCGCGCGTCGCCGATCTTGAACGTCAGGCTCTCGGCGATCGCCGCGATGGTGGCGAGCGGGTTGTTGATCTCGTGCATCACGCCCGCCGCCAGCTGGCCGATGGCGGCAAGCTTCTCAGCGTGCGCGAACCGCGTCTGCGCCTCCTTCCAGTCCGTGACGTCCTCGCCGATCGTGATCACGTGCGTCACGCCGGAGTCGCCCAGCCGCATCGGGATCTTCGAGATGCGGTACGTCCGCAGTTCGCCCGTGGCGACCGATTCCATCTGGTACTCCTGGATGCGGCCCGTGGCGAACACCTCGTCGAACTCGCGCCGCAGCATCTCGGCCGGCTGGCGGTGCAGGATCTCGAAGATCGTGCGGCCGATGGCCTCCTCGCGCGAGACGCCCTGCATGCCGGTCTCGCGCTTGCGGTTCCACGCCTGGATGCGGTACTCGCGGTCGATCACGTACAAACCCACGGGAAGCGAGTCGATGATCTTGTCCGTGAACCGGCGCTCGCGGTCGATCTCGGCCGTGCGCACCTCCACCTCGACCTCCAGCCGGCGGCTCTTCTCCGCATGCGAAAGCGCCGGCGTGAGGAGGTTGGCGACCGCGGTCACGAGCAGGCGCTCCTCGGGCTCCAGGGGACGCGTGGCACGCACGGCGAGCACGCCGGGCCGCCGGTCCGCCGTGGCGACGGGCGCCACGGCCAGGGTCGCGTCGGCGTCGGACGCGTGGGCCGCCATGACGTCGTCGGCGGTGAGGAACTCCGGGCCCGACCCCCAGCCGCGCACGAGCCCCCCGGCAGACGACAGCCAGATCGCCGCCTCTTCCGCGCTGGTCGCGGCGCGCAGACCGTCGAGCGCCGACGCGACGGCGCTGTCGAGCGGCCGGTCCGCCGCCAGTCCTGCGATGATGCCCGTAAGGGCCTCGAGCACCGACGTCTGCGTTGGTTTCACGCGTGCGAGAGTGTGGATGCCCCGTGCGCCCGGGGCCGCCCGCGCGTGCGGCGCGCGGCCCGGGCGGGGCCGGACGTGAAGCTACGGCGCGTGCCGGAGGCCGACAAGACAACGCACGGCGCCCCGACGGGCCGCGTCATCACCCCGCGGGCGGTTCCCCCGGGGACGGCCCGGCGTCAGCCGGCTGCGTCCAGCGGCGCACGTTCCACCATACGACGAGCCCGCCCGCCACCAGCACCGCGGCCGGAAGCAGGTACGCAAGCAGGTTGAAGCCGCGTGCGCGCGGCTCGAGGAGGATGAACTCGCCGTATTTCGAGAGGAAGTACTCCTTGACCTCGGCGTCCGACTTGCCTGCCGCGACCTGATCCTTGATCAGCGATCGCATCTGCTGCGCCAGTTCGGACGGGGAGTCCTGGAGGGACAGGCCCTGGCACACCGGGCAGCGGAGGGTCGAGGCAAGGGCGGTCGTCCGCGCCTCGACCACCGAGTCGGGAATCGCGGGCGGCTTGCCCGCGAGTTGCGCGGCGACGGGCCCGGACGCCAGTGCGAGCGCGGCCGCCAACGCGCCGATGCGCCATCGCCGCACGCTGAGGGTCATTGCCCCGGCGTCCGCGGCGTCGCCGCGAGGATCGAGTCCACCTTGGCCGTCAGCAGGCCGGCCCAGATGGGGCCCGTGTGCTTGTACGCCACCTTTCCGGCCGGGTCGATGACGAATGTCTCGGGCACACCGTACAGGCCGTAGTCGATGGCGACGCGCGCCCCCGGGTCGTTCAGCGCCGGATAGGCCTCGCCGCCGCGATCCGCCACCCACTGGCGGCCGGCGTCGACCACGTCGTTGTAGAGCACGCCCACGAACTGGACCGGCTTGCCGGCCAGCTGCCGCGCGGCGAGCGACAGGTCCTGGTGCTCGGTGATGCACTCGAGGCACCACGAGGCCCAGAAGTTCACCACCACCACCTTGCCGCGCATGGCGGCCAGCGATACCGTGTCACCGATATTGCGGGCCATCGGCCCCTCGCCGGGCAGGAAAACCTGCAGGGCGAAGTCGGGCGCCTGGCGGCCGGGGAGCGGCGACGGGATTTCGCGCGGGTCCTTGGTGAGCCCATAGGCGAGCAGGACGATGAATGGCGCCGCCACGGCGGCGGCGATCGCGGAGCGTTTCCAGTTCATGCCATCCTCCTCGCCGGCCACCCGGCCACCATCGCACCGAGGCAGATGATGCCGCCGCCCAGCCAGATCCACGGCACGAGCGGCTCGTTGATCACCTTGATGGTGGCCGTGGACCCGTCCTGCGCGAACGACATCAGGTTCATGTACGTGTCGCCCACCGGGGTGCTGCGCACGTCGGGCGTCGGCACCGGCTGCTGCGACATCGGGTAGATGTTCATGCGCGGCGACATCACGGCGTGCGGCTGCCCGTCCTTCAGGAGCTCGACCGTGGCGCCGATCACCGCCCGCTGCGGCTCCTCGCGCGCCCAGACTTCCTTGAGGCGCGCGTTCACGGCGCCAAGCGTGAGGGTTTCGCCCGGCCTGAGGGTGGCCTCGCGCTCGGTGCGGAAGGTGGAGCTCGCCGCCACGCCGAGCGCGACGACGAAGATGCCGAGGTGCGCGACGTAGCCGCCGTATCGCCGGCGGTTGCCGGCAAAGAGGCGCACGAGTGCCGTGCCGACGCCCTCGCCGTGCGCCTCACGCCGCGCCCGGACGCCGATCACGTACTCGCCGACATTGAGCGCGGCGGCGAAGCCGCCGAACGCGAACGCGAGCACGCCGTACGGATTGCGGGCCCCGAGGGCGAACACGAGGCCGCCCAGCACGACGCCGACGACCGCGGCCGGGAGCATCTTGCGCCGGAGCGCGGGCCAGTCGCCGCGCCGCCAGGGCAGCGCCGGACCGACGCCCATCAGGAATAGCAGCGCCACCACCACGGGCAGCGTCATGCGGTTGAAGAACGGCTCGCCCACGCTGACCTTCACGCCGCGGAACGCTTCCGCCACGAGCGGAAACAGCGTGCCCACGAGCACGGTGAACATGAACACCGTGAGGAACAGGTTGTTGAGCAGGAACACCGACTCGCGGGAGAGCGGCGCATCGAGCCGCCCGTCGGAGCGAAGCTTCTCGGAGTTGCCGGCCACGAGGACGGCCGACCCGATGAGCACGATGGCGATGAAGCCGAGGAAGTAGTAGCCGATCGTGCCCTGGGTGAAGGCGTGCACGGACGAGATGATGCCGCTGCGGGTGAGGAATGTCCCGAGGATCGTGAGTACGAAGGTGCCCACCACGAGGTTCACGTTCCAGAGCTTGAGCATCCCCCGCCGTTCCTGCACCATCACGGAGTGGAGGAACGCCGTGGCGGTGAGCCACGGAATGAACGATGCGTTCTCCACGGGGTCCCACGCCCAGTATCCGCCCCAGCCCAGCACCTCGTACGACCACCACATCCCGGCGATGATCGCCGCGCTCAGGAACCCCCAGGCGAGGAGCGTCCAGCGGCGGGTGAGTCGGATCCAGGCGTCGTCGCTGCTCTCCCCCGACAGCATCGCGCCGACGGCGAAGGCGAATGGCACGGACATCCCCACGTAGCCCAGGTACAGCAGCGGCGGGTGCACCGCCATGAGAATGTGGTTCTGGAGCAGCGGGTTCGGGCCCGGGCCGTCGGCGGGGACGGGGCTGACGAGGTGGAACGGGTTCGCCGGCCCCACGAGGAGCACGTGGAAGAACAGCGCGACCACGAGCAGCGTGGAAGCCGCGAACGGCACGAGGTTGCCCGGCCGGTTGCGGTTGAAGTACACGACGAGCGTGCTGTAGAGCGCCAGCACCCAGGCCCAGAACAGGATCGAGCCCTCGAGGGCGCCCCAGAGCGAGATGATGGTGTAGAAGACCGGCGTGGCGCGGCTGCCCACCTGCGCCACGTACGAGATGGAGAAGTCGTGGGTGACGAGCCCGAACACCATCGCCACCGTTGCGACGGTGACGAGCGCGAAATTGGCGTACACGGCGCCCTGGGCGATGGACAGCCATGCGCGGCGGCCCCGGGCGATGGCGATGGGCGCGACAATGCCCCCCACCGCGCTCACGGCGAGGGCGAACCAGAGCGCGTCGAGCGCGATCAGTCGCGTCACGTGCCGCTGCCCTTGATGAGGGACCGGTACATCTCCTGCGGCTTCTCCCCGGCCTTGGGCGGCCGGTATTCGTTGGAGTGCTTGATCATCAGGTTGGTGCTCTGGAACACGCGATCGTCACCGAGCCGGCCCTCGACCACCACGCCCATGCCGTCGCGGAACATCTGCGGCGGCGCGCCCTTCGAGTTGACGCGAATCACCTTCGTGGAGTCCACGTCCACCACCTCGAACTCGAGCTTGAGCGAGTTCGGGTCCCACTTCACCGACCCGGGCTTCACCTCGCCGCCCAGCCGGACGGGCTTCCCCACGACGTCCGTGCCCTTGGCGAGCAGTTCGCCAGGCGTCAGGAAGAACACGACGTTCTGGTCGAGGTTGCCGAAGATCAGCCACGCGAACGCGCCGAGGAGCACGACGACCGCCCCGATGACGCCGACGCGGCGGCCGCGCCGCGGCGGCGTGGCGTTCGCGGGCTGGCCGGCCTGCGGGGCCTGATGCCCCGACGGGCGCCCCGGTTCACTGCCGATTCCGGTCACGGGTCACCTCCCACCGACTTGGCGTGGGCGAGGGCCGCGCGTGCACGGGCATTCACCGCGCGGAGCCGGAGGAAATAGCCGATCACGGTCACCCACATCACGGCGTAGGCGCCGATCACGAACGTCAGGTTGTTGCCGCTACCCACGGGCGGACCCTCCGAGCGCGGCGGCCTGCAGGGTCTGCTCGGCCACGCGCTCCGTCAGCGCCGCCTCGTAGCGGCGGCGGATGAAGTAGATGCAGAGAAACAGGATGGCGAACGCATTGAGCCGGAGGCTCAGGGTGTAGTTCGGGTCGAGCGTGCCCGGCGACGACTGCACCTGATGCAGCGTCCGCCACCAGCGCACCGACATATACACCACGGGATAGTTGATGGCGCCAAAGATGCCGGCCGCGGCGCTCCACCGGGCACGGCGCTCGGGCTCCTCAACGAAGGCCCGCAGCGCCAGGTAACCGGCAAAGACGAGGAACATGATCAGCGTCGAGGTCAGCCGGGCGTCCCACGTCCACCAGACGCCCCACGTCGGGCGCCCCCAGATCATGCCGAGCGCGAGCGTCAGGCCGTTGAGCACCGTGCCCACTTCCGCGGCCGACGCCGCAATCAGGTCGTGCCGCTCGTCGCGCTTCCAGAGGTACCGGAAGCTGTAAACGGCAACGAGGAGATAGCAGATGCCCATGTTCCACGCCGCGGGAACATGGATGTAGAGGATCTTCTGCAGGTCGCCCATGTCGCGGTCCGGCGGCGAGATCGCGATGGAAATCGCCTGCGCGGCCACGAGGAATGCGAAGGTGAACACGCCGAACCAGGCCCAGCGGCCCGGCCTGGGTGGCTCGAGGATGTTCGGGACGGCGGCAGTGGTCATGGCGGATCCTTCAGGCCTCGATCACGGCGTCGAAGGCCAGGAACGTGGCGGAGAGAAAGATGGCGTCGTACGCGACGAGGAGGCTGGCCCACGCCCCCGCCTCGCGCATGACGTCGCCCGCCAGCAGCGCCTTCGTGGCCTCCATCGCCGCGAGCAGCACCGGGACGAGCATCGGAAACAGCAGGAGCGGCAGGAGCACTTCGCGCGCGCGGCTGCGGCTGGCCATCGCCGCGTAGAACGTGCCGAGGGTCACGAGGCCGATGGCGCCGAGCAGGGCCACTCCGAGGAGCGCGGGCCAGGTCCCGGGCACCTCAACGTGGAAGAGCACGAGGCTCGCCACGATGACGATGGCCATCAGGAGCAGCACGAACACGAAGTTGGCGAGCAGCTTCCCGGCAAACAGTGAGCGGCGCGAACCCGGATAGAGCAGCAACGGCTCGAGCGCCCCGCCCTCGAGCTCAAGTTGGTACGAGCGGTTGAACGCGAGCACGCCCGCGAAGAGCGCGGCAAGCCACAACGCGCCGGGCGCCGCGGCCCGGATGGCCTCGGTGTCGGGGCCGAGGGCAAAGCCGAAGAGCACGAGGATGGTGATCCCCAGCGCCGCCACGGAGTTGAAGCCGGCCTTCGACCGTCGCTCAGCGGTGAGGTCCTTCCACGCCACGGCGCGGGCGCGCATCCAGTCGTCGCGGAACGCCATCAGCGCACTCCCGCCACGACGGCCGGCGACGCCGGCGGCGACGTGTACCCCACCGACGCCGCGTCCGACGGTTCGACGCGCCCGTCGAGGAGGGCGAACCAGCGCCCGGCCACGGGCATCGCCGACGCGACGTCGTGCACCACGACCAGCGCGGCGCCGCCCACCGCCAGCGTGTCGCGGATCACGTCGTTCACGAGGCCGATGCCTTGCGCGTCGAAGTTGTTGTACGGCTCGTCGAGCAGGAGCAGGCGCGGCCGGTGCACCAGGAGCCGGGCGAGCGAGAGGCGCCGGAGCATGCCGCTCGAGAACCCGCGCACGCGATCGCCCGCGACGTGGGCGAGGCCCACACGCTCGAGGGCGCCGTCGGCGTCGGCGTCGGGTCGGCGGAGCATCGTGGCGGCAAAGCGCACGTTCTCGCGCGCGGTCAGGTCCTCGTACACGCCCGGTACGGGGGAGAAGAACCCGGCGGCGTCGCGAACGAGGTCGGGCTCGCGCGTCACGTCGGCCCCGAAGATGGTGGCCGATCCCGTGGTTGGCCGCAGCAGCGTGCACAGCACGCGGAGGAGCGTGCTCTTGCCGGACCCGTTCGGGCCGACGAGGCCGGCGGCCTCACCCGCGCCGAGCGTGAACGAGGCGCCGCGCAGCACCCAACGGGCGCCAAAGCGCCGGGAGAGCATCCGCGCGTCGATGGCGAGTGCGGCGGAATCGGGAATCACGCGAGTCGAAGCATGGAGCGGACCGGGATCGAACCGGCGACCCCCTGGTTGCAAACCAGGTGCTCTCCCAGCTGAGCTACCGCCCCGTAGACCCTTGCAATATAACGCGTTGGAGGCACGTGCCGGGTACCCACGGTTGCGGTTGGCTGGTCGAAACTTGACTGACTTGTTAGTGATTGAGTATGGCCAACGCACATGATACTGCTGTCAGCGCAACCCTTACACTTCCCTGTCAGTTCTGCGGCACCTGGAACCGGGTTCGGGCCGACCGAGCGCACGACCGCCCGAAGTGCGGCGAGTGCGGCAAGCCGATGTTACTGGACCGCCCCTTTGCGCTCGGCGACGAGACGTTCGACCGCGTGATCGCGGAGGCCGGCGTGCCGGTGCTGGTGGACTTCTACGCGGACTGGTGCGGGCCGTGCAAGATGATGGCGCCCGAAATGGACGCGTTCGCGTCGAAGCACGTGGGCGCCGTGCTGACGGCGAAGCTCGACACCGACCGCAACCAGGTGACCGCGCAGAAGTTCGGGATTCGCGGCATCCCCACTTTGATCCGGTTTGCCGACGGCAAGAAGGCGGCCGAGCAGTCGGGCGCGATGCGGCTGGCGGACATCGAGCGGTTCGCGGGTCTCGCGTAGCGACGGCTCTCCGGCGCTAACACGCTCTCACGGCGGCACACGGATCAGGGCGGACCGGAATGCTGATCAGGACGGATCGCTCCTCAGATCTGCCCTGATCCGTGTCGGCCGTGCACGCCGGCGGCCCGCACGCCTACTCGTGTGCCGGGAGCGGCTCCATGGTCTTCGGGTCCACCGGCACCTGCACCTCGTCGCGGTACGGCGACGTGATGAGCAGCGTGCGGAACTTGGGGAACGCGTCCATGAACGACGTGTAGCTGAAGCCCCAGACCCCGAGGAACCCGAGGGTCACCGCGATTTCCCAGAACCCGAACGGCGCATTCGACACGCTGCCGTACACGGCCGGGTACACCTCGATGTAGCGCTGGATGAAGATGCCCAGGGTGCTGCCGGCCGCGAAGAACAGCATGGTCGGCGAGAACACCTTGGCCTTCACGGACAGGAGGCCGAAGAACGGCAGGACGAAGGCGAGCACGACGATCGCCACCGTGAAGGGCGTCCACGCGTGGGTGAACCGCTGCGTAAAGAAGTGCGTCTCCTCGGGCACGTTGCCGTACCAGATGACCAGGTACTGGGCGAACGTGATGTAGCCCCAGAACGCGGTGAAGCCGAAGCAGAGCTTGCCGATGTCGTGGAAGTGGGTCTCGGTGACGAGGTCCTCGGCGCCGAGCCGGTTGCGCCAGAATCGCACGAGCCCGGCGAAGACCATGAGCGCCACCACCCATCCGCCCATGAACACCTGCCAGCCGTACATCGTGCTGAAGAACATCGGGTCGAGCGTCATCGACTGGTCCCACGAGAGCACGATCCAGCCGAACGCCCAGACGATCGCCATCCAGACGGCGATCTTGCCCTGGATGGAGTGCGCGCTGTGCAGCTCGCGGCGCTCGTCGCCGAACGCGGCGCGCATGCGGGCGCGCAGCCCGGCGGCCCAGGACGAGCCGGCCTCGGGCGAGATGCCGACGTCGAGACGCACCGACGTCCACACGTACCACAGCTGGAGCCCGGCGATGGCCGTGAAGACGAGTACCGAGCGGAGGGCGAAGAACTTGTGCCCGAGGTACACCTGCTTCTCGTGCGGCAGTGACGCCAGCGCGCCCCACCACGGGTACAGGTGCCCCTTGCCGAACACGATCATCAGCACGAGGCCGAGCCACGCGAACGGCAGGAAGGCCACCATGCCCTCGAGGAACCGGATCACGCCGCGCGACCAGCGGGCGGTGGTGATCCGCTGGGCGGCCACGAACATCACCCCGGCCGACGAGACCAGCGTGAAGAACAGCCAGTTGAAGTGGAACGCGTGCCACGCCCGGTCGTTGCCGGTGAAGGCGCCATACGCGAAGGTCGCGAGGCCGAGCACGGCGAGGACGAGCGAAATGGAGCGGAGGCGCCCGCCCATCGGCGCGGCGCCGACGGCGATGACGCGCTCACGATCCGGAGGGGCCGGCATGTGCGTGGTCATGGGCGGGGC
>JAYEKC010000376.1:0-2429 GCA_034716715.1 Gemmatimonadota bacterium
AGCGTACCGCCCGCTCGACCGTTCCCCCGGGCGCGAGCTCCATCACCAGTTCCTCGATCGCCGGAATGACCTGGCCCGCGCCCAGCACCAGGCGGTACTCCTTGCCTTCCGCCGTGCCGTCGTCGCCCGACGTGATCGCCAGCTTCACGGTGACGAGGTCGCCCTCCTTCGGGCGTTCCTCCACCGGCGTCCACGTGCCCTTCTGGTCGCGCAGCTGCTCCACCTGCGCGTTCACCGCCGCGTCCGTCACCGCCGCCGACGGCCGCTTGACGCGGAACCCCTCCAGCCGGCCCAGGGTCACCTCGGGGCGCACCTCGCAGTGCAGCTCGAAGGTGAGCGGCTCACCGTCGGTGAAGCTCACGTCGTGCGCGTGGGGCTGCGTGACCGGCTCGAGCTTCTCGGACTCGATCACCTTGAGGTACGCCTCCCGCATCAGCGCGTCGAGCGCCTCCTGGCGGATGGCATCGGCGAACTGCTTCCGGACGACGTTTGCCGGCGCCTTGCCCGGCCGGAATCCTGGGATGCGAACCTGCTTCGCCACCCGCGAGGCGGCGCGCTCACGTGCCTCGGTGACGCTCGCGGCGCTGATGCTCACGCGCAGCCGGCGCTCGGCGCCCTGCGACTTGCGATCGATGACCTGAATGTCCATGAAGACAGTAGACAGTAGACAGAAGACAGTAGACAGAGGAAAGATACATTACCGGCGCGCCGAGCCCGTCACTTTGGCGATCGTGGCGCTGCCATGCGAGAGCCGGGAGTCGAACCCGGACGGGTTTCCCCACAGGATCCTAAGTCCTGAGCGTCTGCCAGTTCCGCCACTCTCGCTCACCTTTTGGCGCTGCCTTACCCCTCGCAGCGCCTCACCCTTCGCCCAAGCCCCTCACCCCGGAAAAGACCACGGGGCGCCACTGGCGCCCCGTGGTCACTGGCCCGGAGCGCCGTCCTATTCACCCACTCGTAGGTTCACCACGCTCGTGACCGTGGTGCCCGCGCGCGGGTCGTTCACCCGGCGCACGAGCAGGCTCACGTACTGGCCCGGCCGCAGCTTGCCCAGTTCGCGCTGCAGGTCGGCGACGGACGTCACCGGCACGCGCGTGGCGCCGCCTCCCGTCGGGATCCGGATCTCCGTGATGACGTCGTCCTCGAAGAGCTTGCCCTCGGCGCCGGAGCCGGGAGTCACCGCCGTGACCACCACGCCCCCCTTGAGGTTGTCCGGCAGGCGGCGCGCCTCGGCCGTCTTGGCCGTGAGCGCCTCCACCGACGCGCCGATCTTGGGCAGGGCGGCGGTGCCGGGGGCCGCATCGTCCTTCTCGTTCGGGCGGGCCGCCGTCGCCACCGGACGGGCATCGTCGGAGGGCGCCTCGGCGAGCTTGACCTTGTACGTCTTGCGGTCGCCGTAGCGCACCACGTCGAGGCTCACCACGTCGCCGGGCTGGTGGGCGCGCAGGATGCGCTGGAGCGTGCTCACGCGGTCCACCGTCTTGCCGTCCACGCCGAGCACGACGTCGCCGCGCTCGATGCCCGCCTTCTCCGCGGGGCTCTCGATCGTGCAGGCGCCGGTGGACGGTTCGGCGACGCAGAGGTCCTGGATCTTCGCCCCGGCGATCTCCTTGAGGCCGTTGATCGCGGCGTCTTCGGCCGTGACCTCGTTCATTGACGCGCCCATGATGGCGCGCCGCACGCGGCCGTGGGCGATGATGTCGTCCATCACCGTCTTGGCGAGCGTGATGGGGATCGCGAAGCCGTAGCCGCTGTACGTGCCGGTGCGGCTCGCGATGGCCGAGTTGATGCCGATCACCTGGCCGCGCGCGTTGACCAGCGGCCCGCCCGAGTTGCCCGGGTTGATCGCCGCGTCGGTCTGGATGAAGTCCTGGATGGCGTACGTGCTCTGGCGCAGCTGGGCGAGTTCCTGCGACCGGCCCTTCGCGCTCACGATGCCGGCCGTGACCGTGAAGTCGAGGCCCAGCGGGTTGCCGATGGCCAGCACCCATTCGCCGACGCGGGTGGCGTTGTCGTCACCCAGGGTCACGGCGGGGAGGTTCGCACCCTCGATCTTGATGACGGCGACGTCCGTTTGCGGGTCGCGCCCGATCACCTTCGCCTTGAATTCGCGGCGGTCGGTGAGCGAGACCGTGATGCGGTCCATCCCCGCGACGACGTGGTTGTTCGTGAGGACGTAGCCGTCCTTGCTGACGATGAAGCCCGTGCCCGACGAGACTGCCGGCCCGGTGTCGTCGTCGGGACGGCCGAAGAACTGGCGGAACAGGTCTTCCTGCGTCCGCGGCTGGTTGCGGTTGCTGGCGGCCGGCTTGGGGTCGCGCACCGCCTGGATGGACACCACGGCCGGCGTCACGTGGTCGGCGATCGCGACGAACCCGCCCTGGATGTCGGACCCCCCGGGCCCGGCCATGCTCACCACGGGAGCCGTG
>JAYEKC010000377.1:0-2420 GCA_034716715.1 Gemmatimonadota bacterium
CGGAGCGGGTGCGCGATGGGTACGCTCCCACCTCTGTTCTTCTCCGCTCGCCCGGCCGCTTCCTTCCTGGTGCGCGGGGCCGGGTACATGACGCCGCCCCCCCCCCGCCGCGGGCCGCGGCGGCGCCCCGGGCGCCGGCGAAGGCGCGCCGGCCGAGTTTGGCGGCCGCGGCAACGCACCGGTGGGGCCCGAGAGCGACAAGGTCCGCCGCGTGTTCGACATCATCGGCCTCCACGTGCCGGGCGGCGGTGGCCGCGGCGGGCGCGGCGGCGGGTTCGGCGGCTTCGGCGGCGGCGGCAACTTCACCGCCGGCACCGGCGACTACCTCGTCACGCTCGTCGTCAACGGCCAGACGTTCAAGCAGACGCTGCGCGTGGAGCGCGTAAGCGCCGGCGGCGACGACAACCCGTTCGGCAGCGACGACGAGCAGCACGACGGCGGCGTGCGGCACGCGCGCACGCCGCGGAAATAACCATGCGCAAGCGGCTCGCATCTCTCGCCAGCGCGGCGGTGATTGCCGCCGCGTGCGCCTCGGCTCAGGGCAGTGGGCCGCCGGTGCCCGTCACGCCGCCACCGGCGGGGTCCACGGGCGTGGCCCCGCCGGTGCCGGCCGCCCCGGCCACCGCCGGCCCGCTCTCCACCGTGGCCGGCGTGTACAGCGCCGCGCAGGCCGCGCGCGGCGAGACGGTGTTCACCAACGTGTGCCTGTCGTGCCACGTGCCGACCGACTACCAGGGCGACGCCTTCCAGTCGAAGTTCGTCGGCGGCACCGCGTTCGACATGTACGAGAACATCCGGTCGTCGATGCCGCAGGACAATCCGGGCAGCCTCACCAACGAGCAGTACACCGACCTCGTGGCCTACCTGTTCAAGCTCAACGGCCTGCCCACGCGCGACAAGGACATGCCCGCCGTCGTCGACTCGCTCAAGGCGATCAGGGTGGATGCCCCCAAGGCTCCGCCGGCGACGTTCCGCCACCACCTCGGACTGCACCATGGATCGACGCACATTCGTTAAGGTCGCCGGCACTGGCGCCGGCCTCGCCGCCACGTCGGGTCGCGCGCTTGCGTTCGGCACGCCGGACCGGCCCGGCCAGGCGCCCGCGCAATCGAAGGGCCTGCCCGACATCATCGTCGTGGGCGCGGGCGCGTTCGGCGGCTGGACGGCGCTCAACCTCCAGCGCCAGGGCATCAAGGTCCGCCTGATCGACGCGTGGGGGCCGGGCAACTCGCGCTCCACCTCGGGCGACGAGACCCGCGGCGTGCGGTCGAGCTACGGCGACCGCCCGGGCGACCAGGCCGCGCAGTGGGGCGCGTGGGCCAGGCGTGCGATGCAGAAGTGGGCCGACTGGGACGCCACGTGGGGCCGGGAAATGAAGATTCAGCTCTTCTACACCACCGGCGACCTGATCATCCGCACCACCACCACCGACGCGTTCCTCCGCAACAACAAGGCGATGTGGGACAAGATCGGCGTGAAGTACGACGTGCTGACGAAGGACGAGGTGCAGTACCGCTACCCGCAGTACCAGGTGGACGACATGGAGGGGTTCCTGTTCGAGCGCGAGGCCGGGTTCGTGCGCGCCCGGCGCGCGTGCGAGGCCGTGAGTGGCGTGTTCAAGCAGTTCGGCGGCGAGCTGATGATCAGCCGTGCGTGGCCCACCACGCAGATGGACGGGAAGATGCCGGGCCTCCAGACGTCGAGCGGCGACCTGATGCAGGCCGGCACGTACCTGTTCGCGTGCGGCCCCTGGCTCCGGAAGGTGTTCCCCGTGCTGCTCGGCAACCGGCTGCGGACGCCGATGGGCAGCGTGTTCTACGTGGGCTCCCCGCCGGGCGAATACCGGATGCAGTACCCGAACATCCCGACCTACAACTACCCCGGCTCCACGGGCTGGCCGTCGGCACCGAGCGACAACCTCGGCTTCCGCGTGCGCGCCGGCGGCGGCGCCACGGGCACCGATCCCGACGTCACCGACCGCATCTTCGACAAGTCGGCGATGCAGCGCACGATGGACTTCATCAACCAGCGCTTCCCGCTGCTCCGCGGCCAGCCGATCCTGAAGGAGCACTCGTGCCACTACGAGAGCGGCTCGGGCGGCAACTTCATCGTGGACAAGCACCCCGACATGAGCAACGTGTGGATCATGGGCTCGGGGATGGCCGAAGGATTCAAGTTCGGCCCGGTGATCGGCGAGTACGCGGCCAACCGGATCCTCTGCCAGGACAAGGAGCCGCAGCTGGCCGACAGCTTCCGCATCCCGCTGCAGGAGTTCGCGGCCACGGACCAGAGCGGGTTCGGCGGCGCCGGCGGGGGCGGAGGTGGCGGGCGCGCCGGAGGCGCCAACGCCCAGGGTGGCCGTGGCGCTCAGGCCGCCGGCCGCGGCGGCCAGGGTGGCCGTGGCGGCAACCAGGCCGGCG
>JAYEKC010000378.1:0-2393 GCA_034716715.1 Gemmatimonadota bacterium
ATCATCCCCGCCTGGCTCACGTCCGAACGGAACGCGTCGGGACGGATGGCGCGGAAGCCCGGCGCGGCGGCGTCGAGCGCGGCCTGCATCCCGTCCGGAAGGTGCAGCGTGAACCCGAAGCCGGAGAACTCCACCGTGGGCGGGTCGGGCGGACTGCTGCACGCGGCGGCGGCGCACACCGCGACGACGGCCAGGCTCGTGAGACGACGCATGGTCCAAACGTGCGGAGTTCCGCTCGCATCGTCAATGCGCGTCCCCGCAGCGGCTCGCGCGCCGAATCACCCGCTTTGCAGTCACTGGCCGCGTGGAGTGCATGAATCGCGTGCGCACGCGTTGACTGATCCGTGCCCGAGGCCGAGGTTGCGGGACGTCCTTGGCCATTCCGTGCCGCGGCACGGTCCCCCAGCCCGGAGCATCCTGATGCACATCGCCTCGAAGGTCACGATCGGTGCAATGTTCCTCGCCGTCGCGTGTGCGCCGGCCGACAAGGCCCTCGCGCCGCCGGCAGCGCCGGACTTCAAGGGCAAGCCGCAGGACGTCGCCTGCAAGACCAAGGACCTCAAGGCCGTCCAGAAGGGCAAGATCACAGCGAACGACTGCCTCTTCGAAGGTACGCAGCGCGAGAACCTGTACCGGGCCGACCAACAGGCGCTCGGCCTCCCCGACTTCTCCGGCAGCCACATGCTGGTGTTCGAGCAGGACGCCGAGTTCGACGGGATCTACGGGATCTCGGACTGGGACGACACGCCCTTTGGCGACCCGGTGTTCGGCTACCAGACCTTCGTGGCGAACGACGCCTCGCGGAGCTTTGCGGTCATCGGCTCCGACCCCGAGTACAAGCTCTTCGTCAGCGGCGCCGACGAAACGCAGCTCGGCAAGTACACGCTCACCACGTCGGTGGCCACGAGCGCCAATTCGTGCGAGACGGGGCGGCGGACGGTCCTCCAGGGCAACGTCGCGTTCTCCTCGGCCATCACCGACGCCACCTCGTGCGAGGGCGTCGTGGAGGTCGGCCCATACGTCGGCCAGCCGCTCAACTACCAGTTCTGGTACGCCAAGCTGACCACCGGCCAGAACGTCACGGTGCGCGCCGACGGGATCGACGGCGACGACCCGAGCGTGACGCTGGCCGTCATCGTGTTCGGATCGCCGTTTGCACAGCTCGACTTCTCGAGCGGCGCAGGCGACACGGACCGCGAGATCAGCTTCACCGTGCCATTCGACGCGTATTACTACGTGGAAGTAAGCTCGTCGCCGGGCGTGTCGTCGCCCTACCATCTCACGTTCACGAGCGAGTAGCCGGTCAGCCGGGCGGCGTCGCCTGACGTCCCCCGGCGAGCGGCCCTCCACGATTCGGGAGCGACATCAGTCGCGGAATCCCCGGCCACCGCAATCCGGTCACTTTGGATACGGATTGCACGGCGGCAACGTGGGCCTGGCGGGCAGGTCAGCTCCGCCAAACGACGACGAGGGGTAACTCGTAGGGTAGGTAGATGGTACGAAACGCATGCCGCGGGCCGGGCGTCTTGATGTTGGTCAGGGTCCAGCGTCGCGACAGTCGTTGCGGGATTGCGGAATCGTCGTCCCTGATGCAAGTGTAGAGGAATGTCCCGGGCCACTTGCGATGACCGCTGAGAAGAAGGCCACCTCCGCCGACAACCGCGCCGCGCCCAGGTACCGCATGGACGCGCCGGTGGAGTTCATCATCGGCAACGGGATGACGCGCGATCTCTCGACCACCGGCGTGTACTTCATCTGCGAAAGGCCGCTGCAGGTGGGGATTCGCCTGTCGCTCACCATTGAGGTGGACGACACCATGGCCGACCGGCCGGTGAAGATGCAGCGCTGGGGCACCATCGTGCGGGTGGAAGACCACGACGGGAAGATTGGCGTGGCCGTGCACCTCGACGACGAGCCGCCGCCGCCCCGGAAGCGCTGACCGCCGGCGGGCTCAGTACCGGAACAGGTAGCTGAGCTTCACGAAGAACACGTCGTTGGTGCGGTTCAGGCCCCGGAACGCGAACGCGTCGGGCTCGCTCATCTGCGCGTCGTAGCCGGCGTAGAACACCGTCCCCGGCGTGGGGCGGTACGAGAGCAGGAAGTCGCCCCGCACCCGATTCGCCGTGCTCCGCACAGTCTTCACCCACTTGCCCTTCGCATACACGAGCAGCGGCCCCTGGGTGCGGGTCTCGTCGCGCAGGGCGTCCGTGTAGTTGGTGGAGTACTCGCCGATCACCCGCACGAACAGGGCGCGGTTCACCTGGTACTCGAGCTTCGTGCGGGGGAGCATCTGGCGCCCCACCCGCGACCCGTCGGTGCGGCGCAGGTAGTCCGACATCACGAACGTCTGCGAGATGCGCAACTGGTCCGTGGGGCGGATGTCCGCCGACACG
>JAYEKC010000379.1:0-12263 GCA_034716715.1 Gemmatimonadota bacterium
CGAAGTCGCTCCCCCGCTGGGTCCCCGTGGCCGGCCGGCCGAACCACTTCGTCCCGCTCGAGGCGGTCATCGGCGCGCACGTGGGACGGCTGTTCCCGGGCATGCAGGTGCTGGGCTGGCATACGTTCCGCATCACCCGGTTCACCGACCTCGAGATCGCGGATACCGAGGAATCCGAGGACCTGCTCGCCGTGATCGAAGAGCAGCTGTTCCAGCGGCGGTTCGGCGAGGTGGTGCGCCTCGAGGTCCAGACGGGCACACCCGCGCCGCTGCGGGCGCTCCTGCTGGATGAACTGCGCGAGACGGAGGACCCCGAGCTCGCGCCGCTGGTGGATTCCGACGTGCACGAAACGGGACCCCTGCTCGACACGGGCGACCTGATGTCGCTGGCAATGCTCGACATCCCGGAACTCCGCGACCCGCCCTTCACGCCGGCGATCCCCGCCGCGCTACGCACGGAGCGGTCGATCTTCGACGTGATCCGCGAGCGGGACCTGCTGGTCCACCACCCGTACGACTCCTTTGGCGGCTCGGTGGAGCACTTCATCGACGCCGCGAGCCGCGACGAGCACGTGCTCGCCATCAAGATGACGCTGTACCGCACCTCGGGCGACGGCGCCATCGTGCGCGCCCTGACCGACGCGGCACAGCGCGGCATCCAGGTCGCCGTGCTGGTCGAGCTCCAGGCCCGGTTCGAGGAAGTGAACAACATCACGTGGGCCCGAACGCTCGAGTCATTCGGCGTACACGTGGCGTACGGCCTGCCGGGCCTCAAGACCCACGCCAAGGTGGCGCTCGTCGTCCGCAAGGAGCCCGACGGCATTCGCCGGTATGTGCACGTCGGCACCGGCAACTACAACGGGAAGACGGCGCGGGTGTACACCGACATCGGCCTGTTCACGTGCGCCGACGCGATCGGCGCCGACGTGAGCGATGTGTTCAACCTGCTGACGGGCTTCTCGCGGCAGCGTGTGTACCGCAAGCTGATCGTCGCGCCGTCGGGCATGCGGGAGCGCGTGGTGCAACTCGTCGAGCGGGAAACCGCGCACGCGCGGGCCGGACGCCCGGCGCGCATCATCGCGAAGATGAACGCCCTCGTCGACAGCGAGACGATCCACGCGCTCTACGGCGCGTCGCAGGCCGGCGTGACGGTGGACCTCCTCGTGCGCGGCATCTGCTGCCTGCGCCCCGGGGTCCCCGGGCTCTCCGACCGCATCCGCGTCGTGAGCGTGATTGGCCGGTTCCTCGAGCATTCGCGCGTCTGGTACTTCCAGAACGACGGCGCGGCCGAGTACTTCATCGCGTCGGCCGACTGGATGCCGCGCAACTTCAATCGGCGCGTCGAGGTGGCGGTGCCCGTCGAGGACCCGGCCCTGCACGCGCCGCTTCTCTCGCTGCTCGAAACGTGCCTCGCCGACAACCGGCAGGCTTGGGAACTGTCGGCGGATGGCGCGTACGCACGACGCCATCCGGGCGAGGCGCCGGAGGTGGCCACCCAGAAGGTCCTGTTAGGCGACTCGTGGGGGCTCGCCCACGGCGCGGGGCGCGCCCGCGGGCCGAGGCCGGCCGAGGTCTTCGGCTAGCCGGCGCCGGCCGGGCCGGCTGCCACGTCGACGCGGACCGGTTTCCGGTCGGGACCGACGATCTCCACGGGGCGGCCCGCCGCGCGCTCGAGCAGGTCCGCCTTGCGTGCCGCCCCCCAAAGCTCGAGACGGAGTGACCGCACCCGCGGAGCCGCGACGGGCGTGATCCGGACCGCACGGTCGAGCCACCGGACCGTCACCCGCTCCACCGCCGCGACGTGGCCGCGATCGAGGCCGTCCGCGATGCGCAGGATGGCCGACAGGCGGCGCACCCGCCGCCGCACCTCGCGGTCGAGTGCCGCGAACGCGCGGTGCCGCTTGCGGCTTGGCACGGCGCCGCGGTGGTACCGGGCCACGTGCGCAACCATCACCTGGGCCTCAGGCGAAATCCCGAGCAGGTCCGCGTGGAGGATCAAGTGGAAGGAGTGCTTGTGGTGACCCTGATAATTGATGTGGTAGCCCACGTCGTGGAGCAACGCGGCGTCGGCCAGGATGGCGCGGTCGTCGGCACCCAGGTCGAGGCGTGCGCCCACCGCGTCAAACAGTTGCAGGGCGAGCCGCTGCACCTGCCGCGCGTGCGGCGCCTCGTAGTGACACCGCTCGGCGAACTCACGCACCGAACGTTCGCGCGCCTCGCCGGGGTCCGAGATCGAGGGCATCACGCGGGCCGCCTCGAGCAGGAGGCCCTCGCGGATGCCGAATGCCGAAGCGGCCACGTCGGTGGGCTCCACGCGTGCCACCACCTCCGCGACGACGGCCAGGCCCGCCACGATGATGTCTGCGCGGCCGGGGTTTACGCCGGGCACGCCGAGCCGTTCCTCCACCGGCATCGAGGCCAGCAGATCGAGGATCGCGTCCACCTCGGCGCGCGGAATCCGCGTGCCGTGCACCGACCGCGCCGCGCGCATGCCCTGCCGGGCCAGGTAGATGCCCGCCAGGTTCGTGAAGGTCCCGCCCGACCCGATCACGTCGGCGCCGCGCCAGTCGCGGAGGGGCAGCGCCCGCTCGATGGCGGGCCGAATGTGCTTGCGAAGCTTCCGCACCGCCCGGGCGGCCGATCGGCCCGCGAAAAACCGCTCGGTGAGCCGCACGGCGCCGTAGGGCAGGGTGATGAGTCGGTCGACGAGCCCCTCGGCGGCGAGCGCGAGTTCCACCGAGCCGCCTCCGATGTCCAGCACCACGGCGCGCCCTCGGCCGAGCTCGAAGTGCGCGAGGGCGGAGCGGTACGCGAGGCGCGCCTCCTCTTCGCCCACGAGCACGCGGACCTTCAGCCCTGCCTGTGCGCGGACCTGGGCGAGGAACGCCTGTCCGTTCTTCGCCTCGCGCACGGCGCTGGTTGCAACGGCCTCAATCCGTCGGGCGCCGAGCTGGCGGGCCAGCTCGGCCATCCGGGCGAGGGCCTCGGTGGCCTGCGCCATCGGCTCGGGCGACAGCAGCCCCGACTTGCCGAGTCCCGCCGCGAGGCGAGGCGCCGCCTTCATTTCGTCGACGATGCGAATCGCGCCACTGTCCGCCACGTCGGCGACAATCTGGCGGATCGAGTTCGACCCGATGTCGATTGCGGCGATGCGCTGCCAGCTCTCCTCGCGCGGCGCGCGTCCCGCGTCGCCCGCGCCGACGCGCAGGTGCGGCGCCGTCACGGCGGTGTCCGCCGCCATGGGCGACGTGTGGGTGGCCGTCGGGCGTGCATCGCTGAATCGTAGTGAGGACCGGAGGCCGGCGGCAATGTCGCTGGCTGCGCGCGTCAGTCCGCCGCCGGGAACGTCGCCCGGATCGTGGTGCCGGCGCCCAGCGTGCTCTCCGCCCGCACCCGGCCCCCGTGCGCCTCGACGAGGTGCTTCACGATGGCAAGCCCGAGCCCCGTGCCGCCCTCCTGCCGCGACCGGGCGGGGTCCACCCGGTAGAACCGCTCGAAGATGCGCGGCAGGTGCTCGGCGGGGATCCCGCTGCCTGTGTCGCGCACGGCGACCTCGACCGTGCCGTCGCTGCCGCGCCGCGACGACACCACGATCTCGCCCGCGGCCGTGTGCCGCATCGCGTTCTCCGCGAGGTTGCGGATCACCTGCCGGATGGCCGTCGGGTCCGCACGGACCAACGCCGCGTCGGGCGCGAGGTCGGTGCGGAGTGCGACGCCGCGCGCCGCGGCGCCGCCGCTGAGCTCGGCGAACACGTCGCCCGCCACTGCGTCGAGTTCCACAAGCGATGGCGTGGGGATCCAGCCACCGCTCTCGATGCGCGAGAGGTCCAGCAGGTCGTCCACGAGCCGCTGCATGCGGCGGGTGTTGAACACGATGCGGTCGGCGAACTGCACCCGCTCGTCGGGTGCGAGGTCGGCATGGGTGAGGGTCTCGGCAAACCCGCCGATGACCGTCAGCGGCGTGCGCAGCTCGTGCGAGACGTTGGCCACGAAGTCCCGCCGCACGGCCTCGAGCCGGCGGAGCCGCGTGAGGTCGAGGATCGCGACCACCGCGCCGCCCCCGGGCAGCGGCCGCGCCGAGACGGCCATCGTCCGGCTGCCCATCTGCGTCTCCACGCCTTCCGTCACTTCGCCGCCGAGCGCGGCGTCAAGGGCCGCCCGGAGGCTCCGCTCCCGGGGGAGCAGGTCCGTGGAGAACGGGATGGGCGCGGTCACCGCGAGGAGGCGCCGGGCGGTGTCGTTCACGCGCACGACGGTCCGGTTCGCGTCCACGCCCACCACGCCCTCGTTGAGCGATTCGATCAGCTGCACGAGCAGGTTCTCGTACGCATCGCGCGCCGCGTCCCGTGCGGTGAGTTGCGACGACAGGTCACCCAGCGACTGCGCGAGGTCGCCGAGCTCCCCGGGCGCGTCGATGGCCGGCCGCTGCGTGCGGTTGCCGCCGGCGATGCCCCGCGCCACGTCGCTCAGCTCGCGCAGCGGTTCCACCAGCCGGCGCGCGAGGAACAGGGAGAGCGCGAGGGCAACGAGCACGGCTGCCAGTCCTGCCGTCAGCACGGCGCGCTGGGCCGACTCGACGCGCTGCGTCAGCTCCGCCACCGGCATCGAGACGCGCACGGCGCCCCCGCGCGACGGTACCGCGACGTACAGTTCGTCGTCACCGCGCGACGGGCTGGTGCGCGTGGACGAACCGACGCTGCCAGCGAGCGCGGCCGCCACTTCGGGCCGCTGCGCGTGGTTCTCGAGTTGCGCCATCCCGTCGCGGTCGAAATCGGTGTCGCCGATCACGACGCCGTCGCGCCGGATGATCGTCACCCGGTGGCCGAAGGCCCCGCCCATGCGGTGGGCGAGCAGGTACGCCTCCCCGCCGGCGTCCCACTGGGCGGCGACCGACCGCGCGTCGCGGGTGAGCGCGTCCACGGCCTGGTCGCGCAGGCGGCCCTGCAGCTGCGCGTTGACGATCAGCGCCATCACCGCCACGTTGACGCCGACGACGACGACCGCGCCGAGCAGCAGCCGCGACGTCAGCCTCACGCCGAGTCGCTCGGGGGGGTGAGCCGGTACCCGAAGCCGCGCACCGTTTCGATGAGGGAGCCGGCCGGGCCCAGCTTGGCCCGCAGGCGCTGGACGTGCATGTCCACGGTGCGCGTCTGGATGTCCGGCGCCGCTTCCCACACCGTTTCCAGCAGCGACGTCCGCGACTGCACCCGGCCGCGCCGCTCGGCGAGGGTGAGCAGCAGCTTGTACTCGGTGGCGGTCAGGTCGAGGGATTTCGTGCCGATGCGGACGTCGTGTGCCCCGCGGTCAATCGAAACGGGGCCGACGCGGAGCACGTCGCTACCCTGGCCGCCCGCCGCGACCCGGCGCAGGATGGCCTGCACGCGCAGGACGAGTTCCTGGGGACTGAACGGCTTTGTCAGGTAGTCGTCGGCCCCGAGGGACAGCCCCTTGATGCGATCCGGCTCGTCCTTGCGGGCCGTCAGCATCAGCACGGCGATGTCGGCGGTTTCCTCGCGCGCCCGGATCTCGCGGAGGACGTCGAACCCCGACATCCCCGGCAGCATCAGGTCGAGTACCACGAGGTCGGGGCGCTCGCGGCTCGCCAACGCCACCGCGTCCGGGCCGGTCGACGCGCTCGACACGCGGTAGCCGGCCTTCGCGAGGTGGTAGACGACAAGCGCGACGATGTCCGGCTCGTCGTCCACGACGAGCACGCGCAGGGCGGGCGGGGCCGTCACGCGCGTGCCCCGTCGAGGCGCCGGCGCACCATCGACACGAGCAGGTCGATGGCGACCGCGTTCTCGCCGCCCCTTGGGACGATGATGTCGGCGTAGCGCTTGCCCGGTTCGACGAACTGGAGGTGCATCGGCTTGACGGTTGAGAGGTACTGGTTGACGATCTCGTCGAGCGGCCGCCCCCGTTCGGCGACGTCGCGGCCCAGCCGGCGGATCAGCCGCTCGTCGGCATCCGCGTCCACGAAGGCCTTCACGTCGAGGCGGTCGCGGATCGCGGCGTCGGTGAACAGGAGGATGCCATCCACGATCACGACGTCGGCCGGCCCGACGCGTTCCGTCTCCGGGCGGCGGAGGTGGGTCGCGTAGTCGTACACCGGCTTGTCCACCGCCTCGCCCCGCGCGAGCGCGTCCAGCTGGGCGGCGAAGAGGTCGAAATCCAGCGCGTCGGGGTGGTCCCAGTTGAGGTGCCGCCGCTCGTCGAGCGTGAGCTCCGGCCGGTGCTTGTAGTACGCGTCCATGTCCACGCATGCCACGCGCGCCGGCGCAAGCGCGCCGGCGACGCGCTGGGCGATCGTGGTCTTGCCCGAGCCGGTTCCACCGGCAATTCCGAGGATCAGCGCACGCATTGGAGCCCGACGTCAGGGCGCGTGACAATTTCGGCTCGGCGCGCGGGGCGGTGAAGCGGCGGTGGCGTCACGATCGTGTATCGTGGCGTCGGTCCACGAGGCTAGCAAGTGGCGAGGGGCGGTGTCCGCAGCCAGCCGGCGCCAGGTCCGGAGGTCCCGTTGGCCGCCGGCGCCTCAGAACTCGTTGGTGAAGCTCATGACCTTGAACCGACCCTCCCGCTCCACGATCGTGCCGAAGAGGCGGTGCGCCTCGGCCGAGCCGTCGGCTGCACGGAGGGTCACCGCACAGTGCGTCCAGAGTGTGTTCGCCCCCTGGCGCTCCGGCGCAGGATCACAGCCGTGGCGATCGTAGCTCACGGCGCGGCCGCCCAGGCGTCGCAGGAGCCGGATGCGACCGGAAATGCTCGGGTTGGCGATCATCAGCCAGACCCGCCCCGGCGCCTCCTGCGACGGCGGCCGGGCAAAGGGGGAAGACGGGTAGATGAGGTCGACGAACTCGCGCGGCGTCACCGCCAGGCGCGCCAGCCCGGCCGAATCCCGGGCCACCGCGGCGGCCACGATCTGCCTGACGAGGTCTTCGCGTGACGGCGCCCCGCCGGTCAGCGCCCGGACTTCGACGCCACCTACGGCGGCCTTGAACCGCTGGATCTCGATGTCGATCGGGAAAATGGAGTCGATGATGTAGCCTGGTTGGGCGCGGTTGAGCGAATCCTGGCGCGCGCGGGCGAGGGAATCGACGCGCGCGGAATCCGCGGTCGCGCTGGCCACCCGCGCCGCGTCCCGTGCGACACCACGCCCGCAGGCGGCCACGGCGCACAGTGCCAGCGTCGGAATTACGCCGCGGAGGCCGCTGGCCCCCCAGAACCCCAAGGGACCGCGGTCACCCGGTGGTACGCTGCCGCGAAGCCACCGGCCGACATCCCTGCGGACGCCGACCGGTGGATTCCGGCGATGCCGGCTCAATTTCTGGCGTAGTTGGTCCACCCTGCCCACCACTTGGCTCCACCGGGCTGCGCCGCGCCCAGGTAGCTCGTCGGCGTCACGAACGTGCCGGCCTTCGTGGCGATCTTGCCGGTGAAGGTGGCCATGCCGCCCGTGGCGATCGGCGAGCCCGCAACCGGCGTCCAGTCGAAGTCGGCGACCCCGGTCGGCGCGGTCCCGGTGGCGGGGATCCTGGCGAACAACGCCGTGGCGGAGCTGCCGCCGAGGGTCAGGCTGTTGCCCGTCGCGTCGAGGGTGAACTGCGTGGCGCTGGCGGCCTGGAAGAGCGCCGGGGTCTCCATGAAGTACACGTTGCGCACCTGGAGGTCTGCGGAGGCCAGATCCGGCACGGCCACCGAGCCGCCCCGGGCAAACGAGTTGGCGTCGCGGAGCGAAACGCCGTCAGCTGGCCAGCGGCCCACAACGCCGTTGACGTAGAAACCGCCCGTGCCGCGACGCAGCATCAGGCCGTGCCCGCCGGAGGCCCCGACGCAGTTCGCGTTGCCGCACCCCACGAGGGTGAAGTTGGCGATGAGGGGCACGGTGAACGGTTGCGTGTCGAAGCCATTGTCGCAGCCCGAGCCGTTGCATCCGTCGTTCTCGATGCCCTCGAGGTCGCTGGCGAGGAAGCCGGCACCCGTGCGGGGCGTCAGCTGCACCGAGCTGAAGCCGATGATGTACTGGAGGCGGCCGGAGAAGCCCTCGGACATGTCGTACATGTCGTCGCCGACCTCGTACGCCACCATATGGTCACCGTCGAGCCCCCCACCGAAGAACTCGAATGCGTCGTCGAGCGTGGCCATCGCCTGCACGTACGAGACGCGCGTGCCGGACCCGACCGCCGCGAACGTGAACGAGTTGAGCTCGTTGTTCAGCGACGGGGCGAACCCGGCGAACTCCACGCGCACGTAGCTGAGCGTGCCCGAGTTGTCGGTCGGCGTCGTGCCGCCCGAGTAGATCACCTGATAGTTTTTGCCGCTCACGACGGCCGTGCCGTCCGTGCCCGAGCCCTCGATTTCCACGGAGCCGCTGCGGTTGTCGACGGCGTTGCCGATGATCAGGAGGCCGCCCCAGTCGCCGATCTGGCGCTGGCCCGCGGCCCGCGAGGACGTGAACACGATCGGCTGGTCGGCCGTGCCCTGCGCCTGGATCTTCGCGCCGCGCATGATCCAGAGCGACGAGCCGAGCGTGTTGAAGTCGCCCTTGATCGTCGTGCCCGACTGGATGGTCAACGTCGCGCCGTTACCGACGTGGATGAAGCCCTTGAGCGTGTAGGTCGTGTCGCGGTAGAGGGTGCGGCTGGTCGTGATGTCGGCCGCGATGTCGGCCGAGGCGAACCCGAGCGCGAAGGTCGTGGCGGTGGCCTCGATGCTGGGCGCGCTCGACGCGCTCCCCTTGATCGCCGTGACGCGGTAGCGGTACAGGGTCGCGACCTTGAGGCCGGCGTCATTGTACGTCTGGGTTCCGTTCGCGGAGAGCGTGGGGATCGTCGAGGCCGTGGCGAACGCCCCCGCCGCGCCCTCGGCGCGCTCGATGGTGTAGGTCTCGCCAGTCCGCCCGGCGAAGGTCACCGTAATCTTGTCCGTGCCGGTGGCCGTGGCGGATACGCCGATGACCGGGTCGGGCGCGGCGGGGCCGGTGGAGCTGTCGCTGCTGCAGGCGGCGGCGAAGGACGCCGCCATCACCGCGAGTGCGGTGAGCGTTCGACGAAACGGGAACATGTCGGCTCTCGGGAACGGGGGGAGAGGGGGAAGGGAAGGACCGCAGGGAGGCGCCAGGGGCACCAGCCTGCGGTCCAATTCAACCAGCCCGTGTCTCCGTCTCGTCGTGCCGGCGTCACGACGCCGTCACGGGCCTCGCGTCACCGCGGCGGCGGAATCGTTACGGGCGCCACGCCAATCCCGCCTGCAGCGTGCGTCCGGCGCGGTACTCCTCGCGCGTCACCGTCCCCTGTGCTGTGCGGTACGGTGCGTCGAGCAGGTTCTTGGCGTCGAAGCGGAAGGTCACGTCGGTCCCGATCGGGATCCGGAACGACGCGTCCAGCACGTCGCGCGCCTGCTCGACGACGTCCGGCAAGGGCGCGTCGCCGGCGGCATTGATGCGTTCGCCCACGCGGTTGTAGAGCAGGGTCGCCGAGAGCGCGCCGGTGCGTGAGACGTAGGAGACGCCGGCATTGATCACGTACGGCGCCTGGCCGACCATCCGTCGGGTCAGGTTGGTCGCGCTGGCCTTGGTGTCGGGGCTCAGCGAGATCCGGCTCTCCATCAACGTCACGTTGGCGAACACGACGCACGGGTCGCCGCGGCGACCGAGGAACGACAGGTTCTTCCGCGCCTCGAGCTCGACGCCGTAGTTGTCGGCGTGATCGGCGTTCGTGTAGAACACCGTTCGCGTTCCGGACCCCGCCGACCGGTACACCCGTTCGATCGGCTTGTCGAACGACTTCGCGAACACCGCGATGCTCAGCACCTCGTCGAACGACGGGTACCACTCCCAGCGCGTGTCGAGGTTCACGATCCTGGTGCGCTGCAGCGCGTCGTTGCCCTGCGTGTCGTCGCCGTTGAGCACGTCGCGGCTCGTGATCGGCGACAGCTCGCGATACTCGGGACGCGCGAGGGTCCGCGACGCCGAGAGTCGTACCTGCTGCGACTCGCTGAGCTTCACGTTCAGCGCGACCGACGGCAGCAGGTCGTTCCACCGCTTCATCGTCGTCACCGGCGTGCCGAGCGTGGACTGCGCGTTCACGACGAGATGGTCGGACTCGTACCGGGCGCCGCCGATCAGCCGGATGCGCGAGCTGAGCGCAAGTTCCGACATCGCGTACCCCGCGTAGAGCCTGTCGTCGGCCGAGTACGACCCACCCTCGGCGATCGGGCCGATGTCGAGCACCGCCTGCCCGGGCGCCGTGAACCGACCGTCGAAGATCTGCTCCGGCGGCAATGCGCGGATGCCCAGGTCGGCGCCGGGAGCCGTGATGGCGTACGCCCGGGTGTCCGCGCCACGGGCGGTCGTCCGCGTGAGAGCGCCGACCTTGAAGGCATGTTCCCGCCCGCCCGCCATGAACGTGTACTGGAAGTTGCCGCGTGCCTCACGGCTGTTCTCGTCCAGCGTCGAGAACGTGCGCACGGCGCCGCCGTTCGACGTGTTGTGCCACAGCAGCGCCCCGTTCGCGGCGACCTGCTGGACGAACTCCGAGCGGTCCGGCTCGTCGCGGGTCACGCCGCTCGTGGTCGCGGCCCAGTCGAACCGGCTCCGCGCGCCCACCTGGTGCTCGCCGGACAGCTGCGCCGACTTCACCGACCGCTCCACGTACTGCATGCGCGTGATCCTGGCGTCGAAGCCCTCGTTTTCGAAGTGGCCGGTCTCAACCCGCGCATCGTTGTCCGCCGTGCGGTTGTACATCCCGTTGAACGAGAACCGGTTGCCGACGCCGACGAGGGTGCTGAGGTTCATCAGCCCGCCCCACAGCACGCCCCGGCTCGCGGTCGAGCCGGTGAACCGGTCAATCTCCTTCGTCGCGCCCGGCGTGTTGCCGCGGTCGGCCAGCGCACGGACCTGCCCGTCCTTCAGGTCCGTCGAGGACGAGAAGCTGCCCGACGCGAGGTACCCGATCCGGTGGCCGAACAGGAGCGGGTCGTTGCCGCCCACGGACACCGAGGCCGACGTGATCGGCGGCGCCGTGGCCGTGCCCGGCGCCCAGGCGTTCCGGAACTGCGAAATGAGGAGGTTCTTGTCGGCCTGCGAGAGGTTGAGGCCCTGGAAGTTGCCGACCGCGTCGAGCATGCGAGGCAGGTCGCGCCGCGAGCCGGCCATGGCGAAGTTCTCGCCGCCCACCGAGGCCGGCGAGAGGAGGCGCGAACCGGTCGCGCCGGCGGCGTACCCGCTGTTCACCTGGATCGAGTACGATCGGCTCGTCGGGAACTCCCGGGTCTTGATGTCCACGAGCGCGCCCGAGAAGTCACCCTGCTGGTCCGGCGTGAATGTCTTGGTCGTCGTGATCGTCTGGAGCAACCCCGACGGAAACATGTCCAGTGGGACGACCCGCTTCTCGGGCTCCGGGCTCGGCACCCGTGCGCCATTGAGTTCGCTCGTCGTGTACCGTTCGCCCAGACCGCGCACGAACACAAACTTGCCGTCCTGCACGGTCACGCCGCTGACCCGTTGCACCGTCTGCGCGGCGTTGCCGTCCGGGCTCTTGGCGATCTGTTCCGCCGTGACCGCGCTCACGACGTTGACCGACACGCGCTGCTGGTCGAGTGCCTCGCTGACGGACCCCTTCTCCGACTCCGCCGTCACCCGCACCGCACTCAGCGTGAAGCTGGACTCGCTCAGGGTGATGTCCTGTTCCACGGTCTTGCCGGGCGGGAGCACGATGCCGGTGACGACCTTCGCGGCGTACCCGATTCGGCGGATGCCCAAGGTCACCGTGTCGGCCGGAACGGCGGCGAGGCTGAACCGGCCGTCGAGCCCGGACTGCGTCCCGATTGCTGCGCCGGTGACCGAAATCTGCGCGTCGGCCACGCCCTTGCCGGTCGCTGCGTCAATGACCTTGCCGACAATCCGGCCGTGGGTGGCGGGTTGTTGTGCGCGCGTCGCGACGGCCGTGCCCGCGAGCAGCACCGGGACCAGCAGGCAAACCAGGGGTCTGGGCATGGGAGGAGGATGCGGGGGGATCCGCGCGGCGCCAGGTGGCCGCCCGGAATGCGCCAACGATCACGGAGCCGCGTTTCCGCTCCCTCACGAAACGGTCACGACGGCGTAACGCCGCAACGAACCTGCCCGCCGCCACGGGTCACCACCCTTGTACTGGCAGCTGGGTATTTTCCCCACATGAAATGGATGGCGGCACTCGCGGCAGCCGCGGGCTTCCTTGCGGCATCGGGGCGGGCGGCCGCCGCCCAATCGGTGGACCTCCGCATCG
>JAYEKC010000380.1:0-2384 GCA_034716715.1 Gemmatimonadota bacterium
CCGGTCATGGTCCAAGCGACGCACCGTCCTTCTCCTCATCTGACCCCTAAACCGGCCGTCCGCCCCATCCAACCCGCGAGCCATCGGGCCGAGTTGCCGTGTGCCACGGCTGCCCGCACCACCCCTCGTTTCGGGGTTTCCCTGCGCGCTGTCGCGCTCCGGTGGAGGCGCTGTCCTGGCCGCCTTTTTCGGGGATCAGTCGAAGGGATCATCCCTCGGCCGACAGAAAAGGAAACCTCGACATGCAGAACATCGTCATCCTCGCCGGCAACGTCGGCGCCACCCGGTGCGCGGCCGCCAGCGGCAGGCGGCTCGACCGGCGCCTCGGGAGGCGCCGACGGCGCCGCGCCGCGGCTCGCGCGGGACGCTTCCGGCGCGACGGTCTGCGATGCCGGCGGGGAATCACCGCGCGTGGCGATCCATCCCGCGGCGAGCAGGGTGATGCCGACGGCGACCCCGCCAACAACGGAAAGCGTGCGCGAACGCTGCGGCGGATGGGCCGCGACCGCCGGCGAGGGCGCGGCGTCGGGCCCGGCGGGCGCCAGCCGCTCCGTGGGCACCGCGCGGACGTCGGCCTTCGCGGGCACCGCCGCCACCACGCGCGAGGCGGCCTTCCGGACATGCGAGTACGCGGCCAGCTGCAACGTGGTCTTTCCCTCGTCCGGCACCAGCGCCCGGAAGGCGCGCTCCGCGTCACGCAGCGACGGGAACCGGTCCTCCGGCGCCTTGGCCATCATCCGCTGGATCAGCGCATCCATCGCCGGCGGCACGTCGGCCCGCAGTGCGCGCACCGACGGCGGATCCTGGTGGAGGTGCGCGCGCAACATTTCCGACGGCGTGCCCTCGAAGGGCAGGCGGCCCGTGAGGACCTCGAACGCCATCACGCCAAGCGCATACTGGTCGGTCGCCGGCGTCAGGGTGTCGGCCGAGCGCTGCTCGGGACTCATGTACGCCCACGTGCCGATCACCAAGCCGGTCTCGGTGGTGCGCGGGGCGCCGTCGCGCCGGGCGATTCCGAAGTCCGAGACCACGGCCCGTCCCGCGCGGTCGATCAGCACGTTCGACGGCTTCACGTCGCGGTGGATCACGCCGCGGTCGTGGGCGTGCTGGAGGCCGGCGGTGGCCTGGGCGAGGAGCATGCCCGCCACGTGCAGCGGTAGCACGTCGCGTTCGCCAAGCACGGCGTCCAGCCCGCGGCCGTCCACCAGCTCCATCACGATGGCGTGCACGCCGTCGCGCGAGCGGACGCCGTACACGGTGACGACGTGCGGATGCTGCAGCGCAGCGACGGTGCGCGCCTCCTTGAGGAAGCGGTCGGCCATCGACGCGTCCTGGGCAATCTCCGGGAGCAGCACCTTCACGGCGACGCGGCGCTGGAGGGCCGGGTCGAACGCGGCGAACACGGCCGCCATCCCGCCGCGGCCCAGTTCGCGCTCGAGGTCGAGCTCGGCGCCGAGGAGCTCGCCGAGGCGGGCGCGAAGCGCGTCGGCCCCGGCCGGAACCGCCGCCGCCGTTGCGCCGCACCGGGAGCAGAACGACGACGTCGCCGAGAGGACGGCGCCGCAATGGCGGCAGCGCCGCTCAAACTCGACGGTTGTTTCGTCCGGCGTCACCGGACCACCTACCGTTGCGGCACGCGCTTGGCCGAGTCGACGAGCTGCATGAAGCGCCGGTAGGCCAGCCGCTGCTGCGGCGTGAGGCTTCGCGGATTCGTCGTCCGCGGATCGAAGCCGAGCTTCTCGGTTACCACGGGCCAGTTGGGGACGATCTTCCCCGTCGCTGCGTCCCGCGTGAAATACTCGCCGAATCGCCCCGGGACGGTCTCGCCGCGTTTCGGGATGGCCGGTGTCCCGGACGGCGACGCGGCGTCGCCCGGCCCCCGGCGCTGCAGCCCGCCGCGATGCGCGCGGAAGATCACGGTGGCCGTGTCCTCCGCGGCAAGCGTGACGGTCGTCTCCGGGGGCGCGAACGCATTGACGCCACGCACGGCAATCTGGTGATCACCGGGCGGGACCTGCAGCAGCATCGGCGGCGCCCCGCGCTGCAGCACGCCATCCAGAATCACCTGTGGCGAGCCGCCCTCGGCGAAGACGTACAGGTGCGCGTGGTCTTCGGCCGTTGGCGCCGCATTGCCGCGGGATGCCAGCGCGCGGTTGGCCGCCGCGATGGAATCGGCACGATGCTCCGCGTCCATCGCGATCTTCCGAGCCTGCGCGACCTCGGCCTGCAAGTTGCGTTCGACGTTGGCGATGGAATCGAGATTCACGGCGGCCGCGCCCGCAGGCCCGCCGGCCGGGTTCGCCGGGGGGGACAGCGGCGCCGCGGCTCCCTCGCCGCCCCGCTGCGGCGACAGCTTCCAGATCACCCCGGCGCCGGCCACCGCC
>JAYEKC010000381.1:0-2383 GCA_034716715.1 Gemmatimonadota bacterium
CACCCCGGACGAGCTGCTCGAGGCCGTCACGCGCATCCACCGCGGCGGCCGCTTCATCAGCTCCACGCTCGCCGAGCGCCTGGCGAGCCAGCTCGACGCGGATTTCGTCGCCGCGCCGCACGAGCAACGTTTCCCCGAGGCGGAGCTCCTGGGTGAGCCGGATCTCGCGCGTGTAGTCGGAGCCGGGAAGCACGCGCGCCGTGAGTGCCGCGCACTCGGCCACGGCGGCGTCGCGCGAGGCGGTGTCGAGCGCCGAGAGCAGGCCGCGGACGGCGGCCGGCGGGCCCGCGTCGATGGTGAGGGTGACCGTGATGGCCCCCGGCACGAACCCGATCGCCGAGTAGAACCCGATGTTGTCCACGGTGCGGGGCATCGTCTCGAGGCCGATCGTCGTGCACCCGGCGCCTTGCAGGTGCGCCACCCCCGCGCGCACGATCGCCTTGCCGAGGCCGGTGCCCTGGCGGTCCTCGCGCACGGCGAGCGGGCCCATCCATCCCTCGCGGCCCGAGGCATGGGCGAGGTTGAACGCGGCGATGAGGCCGTCCGCATCGCGCCACAGCATGGCGCCGCGTCCCGCGCCCGCGATGGCGTACTCCCAGATGGCCGGGTTGAGCGGCGGCACGCGCACGCCGACGAGCCCGTCACGCCGGTACCGGTCGGTGAACGCACTGCTGAAGAGGGCGTTGAGCGCCGGGACGTCGGCCCGCGTGATGGGATGGGGGCCGGTGAGCGGGTCCCGTAACGCGTGCTCGGCGCGCACGGCCATCAGTCCACGCCCTCGGGCCCGGCCGGCCGGCCGGTGGCGAGGGCGTCGGCGAGTTCGTGGCCGCCCGCCGTGCCGCGCGTGACCAGGGATGCGCCGGTGCGTTCGTCGCGGCGCACCTCGAACACCTGGTCGAGGCCGTCGCGCACGTCCTCGATGTGGGTGATGAGGATGACCTGCTCGAACCGGTCCTGAAGCCCGCGCAGCAGCGCCACGACGTTGTGCCGGCGCGTGTCGTCGAGCGAACCGAACACCTCGTCGAGCACCAGCAGCGAGAACGCCTGGCCCGCCCGCTCGGCGATCATCTGCGAGATGGCGAGGCGCAGCACGAGGTTGGCGAGGTCCTCCTCGCCGCCGGAAATCACCGGCTTGGGCACGCCCTCCTCCAGGACGACGATGCGGTACTTGTCGTCGAGCTCGAGCTCCGTGTAGCGCGCGTCGGTGAGCTCCGTGAGGAAGGCGCTCGCGAGTTCGGAAAGCTCCGGGCGCATCGCGAAGTTGAGGTCGGTGCGCAGGTCGCTGTAGGCGCGGTGCAGCTCGTCGTGCAGCTGCTTGTCGCGCTCCAGCCCCGCGACGCGCTCGGCGGCGCGCGCGAGGTCGGCGCGGGCGGCGGAGGCACGCTCAAGCGCGGCCTGGGCGGCGCCGAGTTCGGTGGTCGCCGTGGCGGTCGCGACGGTGGCCGCCTGCAGTTGCGAGGCCGCCGCCGCGTGCCGGTCGCGGAGCGCGGTGAATTCGGGCTCCGACAGGGCGATCGCCGTGCGCCGGGCCACGAGGTCCGCCTGGCGCCGCGCGAGCGTCTCGACGCTGCGCCCCACGTTCTCGAGCTCGCGCCGCAGCGACGGCTCCCGCTCGATCTGCGTGGTGAGGCGGTTGGCCTGAGTGCTCAGCGCCACGAGCCGCTCGAACTCTGCCTCGGCCAGCTTGTGGCGCGCCGCGTCGTAGCCCGCGGGGATCGACGCCAGCTCCTGCACCAGCGTCGCGTGCCGCTGCTCCTTCGCCGCGATGTCGCGCTCCACGTGGCCCAGCTGCTGCGCGCTCATCTGCGTGCGCGCCAGCCGGCGCTCGAGGGTGCTCACGTCCTGCTGCACACGGCGGCGCTCGTCGTCCAGCTCGGTGACGTCGTCGGGCATGGTCTCGAGTTGCTCGAGACGCGCACGGAAGTACGACCCGTCGGCGGCCACGGTCTCGATCTGGTTGTCGAGCACATCGAGCACCTGCCGGTAGTGCTCGAGGAGCGGCCGCTGGCAGGTGGGGCACACGCCCTGTTCGCCGCGTGCAACGAGGCGGTCGCGCTGCTCCTTCAGCTCGGAGTACTGGGCGCGCAGCGCGTTGCGCCGCGTCTCCGCCTCCTGGCGGTCGCGGACCCACTCCGTGCGCCGCAGTTCCAGGCGGCCTTGAACGTCCTCGAGCTGCCGCCGCCGCGACTCGAGGTCCACGGTCACCCGCTCTTCGGCGGCCGGGGCCTCGAGCAGCGACTCGCGCTGCGCCCGCAGCGCCGCGAGGTCGGTGGCGAGCACCCCCGGCGGGCTCGTCTCGAGGAGCGCCGTGACACCCCCCAGCATCCAGAGGCCCGGGGTCGGGTTGAGGCCGATGTGCTGGCGGGGGCCGTGTGCCCAGGCG
>JAYEKC010000382.1:0-2374 GCA_034716715.1 Gemmatimonadota bacterium
GCTGTGCGTGGCGGCCGGTGCGCTGTGCGCGCCGCTCGCCGCGCAGGCCCCGCGCCCGATGACCTTCCTCGACGCGCAGAACCTCCGCACGGCGGCCGGGACTGCGGTGAGTCCCGACGGCAAGTGGATGCTCTACACGGTGAGCGTGCCCGACTGGGCGCGCGCCCGGCGGCAGAGCGACATCTACGTCGTCTCCACCGCCAGCGGCCTGCCCTCGACGCGGCGCCTCACGTTCACGGACGACAAGAACGAGACCAGCCCCAAGTGGGCGCGGGACGGCAGCTTCATCGCGTTCCTCTCCGACCGCGATGCGGCCGGCGGGCGGGGCGGCGGGGTGGCGCCGGCCGTCGGCGAGGGGGGCGGCGGCGCGAACCAGCTGTTCATCATGCGCCTCGACGGCGGGGAAGCCCGGCGCATCACCGACGTGGCGGGCGGGGTCACGAACTTTTCGTTCAGCAAGGACGGCAAGTGGCTGGTGTACCTCTCCGGTCGGCCCGGCAGCGCGCAGCTGTACGCGTTTGCCGTGGCGGACCTTGGCAACGATCCCGCCAAGGCGGCGCAGCTGACGCACCACGCCACGGGCGTGGGGGCCGCGTGGGAGTGGTCGCACGACGGGCGGCAAATCGTCTTCACCTCGCCCGACAGCGTGGACCGCGACGAACGCGCGCGGCGCGACGCGCGATTCACGGTGGATCCCCGCGACCCCGCGGCGTCGGTGCAGAGCCTCTGGTCCTTCGACGTGGCCACGCACGCGGAGAAGCGCCTTACGAACGACGCGGCGTACAGCGTGGGCGACTTCACCATCTCGCCCGACGACCGGTGGATCGGCTTCCACGGCCAGTCGCCGAGCCGGTACGAGCGCGGCATCCTCGAGCAGGGCGACTACGCCGACCTGTACCTCCTCAACGTCGCCAACGGCTCGATCGAGCGCCTCACGAAGAACGAGATCATCGCCGAAGGGCCGGTGAGCTTCTCGCCGAACAGCCAGTGGCTCGCGTTCTCGGCGCCGGACGACTGGCAGTTCATGCACAACCAGCGCGTCTGGCTCCGTCGGGTGGACGCCGCGGGCGGCGCCTACCGCAAGCTGGGCAGCGACTTCGACGGCGACGTGCGCGTGGGCGGCGGGTTCGGTGACGGCGGCGCCGGCATGTGGTCGCCCGGGGGTGACACCATCTACTTCAACGCCGGCCGCCGGGCCACGAACAACGTGTTCGCCCTCGTGGTGTCGTCGGGCCATGTCCAGCAACTCACCAGCTATTCGGCGAGCGTCTCGCTTTCGCGCGACGCGGACGCCGGAACGTACCTCGTGAGCTACGCCGACCCGAAGACGCCGCCGGCGACGTACGCCGTGGCGTCAATCGCCGCGCTCACCGACCGGCCGAGCTGGACGCAGCTCACCGACCCGAACCCGTGGGTGCGCCAGCAGCTCACGCTGGGCGAGGAGTCGGAGATCACCTGGAAATCGAAGGACGGCACGCCGGTGAGTGGCGTGCTCGTGAAGCCCGTCGGCTACCAGGCGGGGAAGAAATACCCGCTCATCGTGGCCATTCACGGCGGGCCCGCGGCGGCCGACATCCTCGGCTTCAACGGCGGATACAACGCGCAGGTGTACGCCGGCGCGGGGTACGTGGTGCTCGAGCCGAACTACCGGCAGTCCACGAACTACGGCCAGAAGTTCAAGATCGAAAGCCAGGGCGACTACTTCACCAAGGGCTATCAGGACATCATGGCCGGCGTGGACCACCTCATCGCCCAGGGCATGGTGGACAGCACGCAGATGGGCGTGCTGGGCTGGAGCGCCGGCGGGCACTACTCCAACTGGATCGAGACCCACACCGACCGCTTCAAGGCCATCAGCTCGGGTGCCGGCGTCGCCAACTGGATCTCGATGTGGTCGCAGAGCGACACGCATCGGCTGCGCGAGTGGTACCTCGGCGACAAGATGTACTGGGACGACTGGGCGGCGTGGTGGCGCCAGTCACCGATCGCGACGATCAAGAATGCGAAGACGCCGATCTTCATCCACGTCGTGTACGGCGACCCGCGCGTGCCGCGCCCCCAGAGCGAGGAGATGCACTATGGCTTGTCGGCGCTCGGCGTGCCCAACGAGTTCTGGGTGTACCCGGGCAACTCGCACGGCATCCCGGACGCCCGCAACCAGTACGTGAAGGCGGTCGCCGAGATGGCGTGGATGGACTACTACGTGCGGGGGAGCGGCAAGCCGTTCCAGTGGCGCGACGTGCTCAAGGCCGTGCCGGCGAGCGGCGCGCCGGCGGTTGCCGGGGAGACCGTGCCATGACCCGCGAAACGCTGCGATAGCAGCGGGTCATTGAGCGCCCCGGGCACCTCCCACTACATCAGGGAGGTGCCCGGG
>JAYEKC010000383.1:0-12181 GCA_034716715.1 Gemmatimonadota bacterium
CACGGGATCTCCGTCGTCGCGCCGTCGGGTACCGACAACTTCCAGATGCGCCCGGCCCAGGTGGTGAAGAGGGACTTCGAGTCGGGGGTGAACGTCATCCCCGGGTACACGTCGAGCGTAGCGCGCGATTCCTGGTCGTCGCGCTGCACGGGGCCCACGAGCCACTTCTCATCCCCGCTCGCGAGGTCGCGCAGGCGGAGGTACGTCTTGTCGATGTGGCGCGTGGCGTAGACGAGCCACTTGCCGTCGGGCGACAGCGTTGGCCGCATCGCCGAACCCCAGCGGTTCTCCTTCACAGTCGTCTCGCCGGTCTCCCGGTCGTACGTCACCAGATCGTAGTCGCTCATCGGCGTGTTGTAGATCCACGACCCGCGCCGCTGCTCGAACCACACGTAGCGGGGATCCGGGCCGAAGGCGGCTCCCATCTGGCGCAGCACGTCGGCACCGCCGCCGCCCCCGCGGCCGCCCGCCCCCGCGGCCGGCGCGGGAATCAGTTGCTGCCCGGAGCCCCCGTCCACCGCGAACATCCAGAGCTTTGTGCCACGCTCGGCGATCACGTACTGGCCGTCCGGCGTCCACTCGGGCGACTCGTAGAGGTTGGTCTTCCCGCGCGTGATCTGCACCGTGTCGCGCTTGTCGAGCGACATCGTCCACACGTTCCAGCCGCCATCGCGATCGCTGACGAACACGACCTTCTTCCCGTCGGGCGAGACGCGCGGCTGGGCGTCGAACGCCATGCCGCGCGTGAGGGGCGTGGCCTTGCCCCCCGTCGCGGGCATCGTGTAGAGGTCGCCGAGGAGGTCGAACACGAGCGTCCGGCCGTCCGGGGTGATGTCGAGCGAGATCCAGTTGCCGACCTTCGTGGTCCACGACGCCGTGCGGGTGGGTCGCAGGGGGAGCCCCTCCTGCATCGGGTCACGCGGCGGCTGCGCCGCCCCTCCGCGCTGGGCGTGGGCGGGGCCGGCGATGGAGGAAAGGAGCATCGCGGCCCCGAGGGCGGCGTGCCGGAAGGCGCGGACGGCGGTCATGTGGTGGCGACCTCGATGGGGACGGTCAATTATGTGCGCCGCCACGACCGGCGGCGACCGGCGGCGCCGCCCCACCAAGGGCGGGCCCGAGGCCGTGCCGTTTTGACGCGCCGCCCCGCCTCCCGGACCTTTCGGGACCGTCCCTGTGTGACCTGGGTCGCTAACCTCCGGTGACACTGGACGGGACGCTAACGCCCGGCCTTGGTAGTCGTCAGATTGTTTGGACCATTGGCTGGAGCGTGTATGGGCCTGGAAGAGCGTTTGGTGGCCGCGCAGACGAATCCGGAGCCGCCCCGCGGCCGACGGAAGTTCCTCGCCGGTGCGCTCGCGGGAGTCGCAACCCTCGCCGCGGCGCGCCCCGCGTTCGCGCAGGGCCGCTCGAAGAAGGCAGACCGCGAGGTGATGCCGGTTGATCCATTTGCCGGCGCGCTCGGATTGGCAATCGCCCCGCCATCGGCGTGGGCGAATCCCACCATCCGGCTCGTCCGTCGCGCCACGCTTGGCCTCAGCGACGCGGACGTCACCGCCGCCAAGGCGATGGGTTATCAGGGTTGGCTGCAGTATCAGCTCGACTACCAGCGCATCGACGACAGCGCGGTGGACAACGCCGTCGCCACGCTCTGGCCCACCACGACGCAGGACGTCAACGCCCTGTTCTCGGTGGCCCAGAGCACCGTGCAGACGGCGCAGCAGGCCGCCTGGGTGTACCGGGCCGCGCTGAGCAAGCGCCAGCTCTATGAACGGATGGTCGAGTTCTGGAGCGACCACTTCAACATCGAATTCGCGAAGGTCGGCTACCTGAAGGTGGTGGACGACCGCGACGTGATCCGCAAGAACGCCCTGGGCAAGTTCTCCGACCTCGTGAAGGCCAGCTCGAAGAGCGGCGCGATGATGGCGTACCTCGACCAGAACGTGAGCCGCGTCGGCGCGCCGAACCAGAACTACGCCCGGGAGCTGATGGAGCTCCACACGCTCGGCGTGAACGGCGGGTACACGCAGGACGACGTGGCGGAACTCTCACGCGTGCTCACCGGCTGGACCATCCAGGGCCGAGGCACCTTCACCTTCAACGCCACGCTCCACGATTGGGGCGCGAAGACGGTGATGGGCGTGACCATTCCCGCGGGGTCGCCGGCGCTCGGCGCCGACGGCATCAAGGAAGGCGAGCAGATGATCGACTTCCTCTGCAACCACCCGAGCACGGCGACATTCATTTCGACGAAACTGCTCAAGTGGCTGCTCACGCCCGAACCGACGCAGTCCCAGGTCAACATCGTGGCGGGCGTCTTTCGCGCCACCGGCGGCGACCTCAAGCTGGTGGTGCGGGCCATCCTGAACCAGGGCTGGATGGCAACAGCCCCGGCCAAGTTCAAGCGCCCGTTCCATTACCTCGTCTCGGCCCTGCGGGGGAGCAACGCCGCCATCACGAACACGGCGGGAATCAACGGCCAGCTGGTGAATCTCGGCCAGCCCCTGTACCAATGGGAGACGCCGGACGGATACCCCGACCTGTTCGAGTACTGGTCCGGCAACCTGATGCCGCGGTGGCAGTTTGGCACCACCGTTGCGAACCTCAGGTCGGGCACGATCGTGGTCGACACCACGCCGTACCTCTCGGGCACCGCCGATGCCGCGGTGGACCTGATCGCGCGCAACTTCTTCGGCGGCGAGATGGACGCCGTCACGCGCGCGAACCTGCTGACCTACCTCAAGGGCGGCACGTTCAACGAAACGCGGGTTCGCGAAACGCTTTCCCTGGCGATCGCGTCCGAACTGTTCCAGTGGTACTGAGCCCCGGGAGCCGACGATGACCGACATGTTCGAACACGACGAGTCCTGCGGCTGCCGCGAATACCGCGAGCTGAGCCGGAGGGAGTTCGTCGGCACTGCCGCCGGCCTCTCGTCGGCGATGTTCTTCCCCGAGTGGCTGCCCAAGGTCGTCCTCGCGCAGACCTACGCGTCGAATCGCGACGTGATCGTCTCGATCTTCCAGCGCGGTGGCGTGGACGGCCTCAACCTCGTGGTGCCATACGCCGACCCCGCGTACTACACCGGGCGGTCCACGATCGCGATCCCGCGGCCCGACGCGAGCGTGCCGGCCAACCAGAAGGTCACCGCGCTCGATAACTTCTTCGGTTTCGCGCCGGCCATGACGCCGCTGGTGCCGGCGTTCGCCTCGGGGAACCTGCTGGCGGTGCACGCGGCCGGGCAGTCGTATGTATCACGCTCGCACTTCGACGCCCAGCGGTTCATGGAGGTGGGCAAGCCCGCCGACGCCAGCATCGTGACCGGCTGGCTGGGCCGGCACCTGGCCCTCGTGCCTCCCATGCGCACGGACGCGCCGCTGCGCGCGCTCGGCCTCTCGAACGGCTTGGCGAAGACGTTGGTCGGCGCGCCACAGACGCTGCCGATCGCGAACCCCGCCAGTTTCACCATCGGGGGCGCCGCCAACACGTCAGCCGCCCGGCAGGCCGTGGTTGCCGCCGACTACTCCGACGCGCCCGCGCCGCTGAACGCCTCGGCGCTCGCCGCCGTGAACACCATCGCGCTCCTTCAGGCGGTGAGTTTCGACCGGTACGTCCCGATGAACGGGGCGGTGTATCCGAATTCGAGCTTCGGGCGCGCGCTGAAGTCGGTCGCCACGCTCATCCGCGCCGACGTGGGCATCGAAGCGGCGCAGGTGGACATCGGCGGCTGGGACACGCACGCGGCACAGGGTGGCGCCACCGGCGCCCTCGCGACCCTCTCGACCGATTTCGCCAGCTCGCTCGCCGCGTTCCACGCCGACGTCGTCGCGACGAACGCGCGGGTCACCGTCGTGATCATCTCGGAATTCGGCCGCAACGCCCGGGAGAACGGCTCCCAGGGCACCGACCACGGCCGCGCGACGACGATGTTCGCGATGGGCCAGGGCATCGTCGGCGGCCGCGTCCTCGTGAACGGCTGGCCGGGACTCGCCAAGGAGAACCTCGAGTCCGGGCAGGACCTCAAGGTGACAACCGACTATCGCGACGTGCTGGCCGAGATCGTCCAGAAGCGCCTTGGAAACTCCGCCCTCGACCAGATTTTCCCGGGCTGGACCGTCAACTTCAAGGGCGTCGCGCTTTGACCGCGGCGGCGCTCAGCGGATCATCCGCCAGCCCCGGCGCCACGACGTCACTGCACGGTGACGCTGCCCGACATGCCGGGGTGCGTGCGGCAGTCGTACGGGAAGGTGCCCTTCGTGTTGAAGGTGCGGGAGACCACCGCGTTCTGCGTCACGGGGATGCTCGCCGGCGCGCCGGCGACGCTCTGGAACGTGACGTCGTGCGCCACGCCGGTGATGTTGAATCGCACCGTGCCGCCCACGGAGATCGTCACGAACGCCGGGCTGAACGCGAGACCGGGCGTGAAAACGTCCACCGTCGTCGCCGGCGGGTCGCCACCGCCGGGCGCCGTGGGCGAATCGCCCCCGCCACCGCAGCCTGAGGCGATTGCCATGACCACCATGCCTGCCATCACTCGACGTCGCATGACATCCTCCCTGGCGCTCCACCGGGTGACGCTGGCGGCTGTCACCGCGTTAACGCTGGCGGCCTGTTCCGGTGGGGACAAGGTGACGGGCCCGTCCGAGACGCCCGCACCCGCCACGCCAACGGGCGCCTACACATTGACCACGGTGGACGCCAAGGGCCTGCCGTGGACGATGTACGCCGTGACGGGGTACACGCTCGAGATCCAGAGCGCCACGCTCAGCGTCACGGCCGACGGGAAGTGGGTCTCCAAGTCCGTCACGCGTGAAACGGTGGACAGCTTCGTGTCCACCTACACGGACAGCACCTTTGGTACCTGGACCGCGACCGCGGGTACGGCGTCGAGCGCCACGACGAAATCGGCCGTGTTCACGAACGCCGAGACGTCGCAGACGTCGAGCATCACGTGGACGGCCGCCGGGCTCACGGTCCAGCAGCTCGACGGCGCCACGACCCACGCCTACGCATACAAGCGCAACTAGCTGACGGCGGCGAAGCTCCGGTCCAGGACGTCCAGTGCGAAGTCCACGTCGGCAGCGGTGATGCACATGGGCGGCTTCACCCGCATGACGTTCCCGTCCATCCCGCCCTTGGCGATGAGCAGCCCCATCTCCTTCGTCGCCTCCAGCACGTCGAGCGCGGCCGCTTTGGCGGGCTCACGCGTCGCGCGGTCTGTCACGAGCTCGACCCCGATCATCAGGCCCATGCCGCGTACGTCGCCGATGAGCGGGTAGGACTTCTGCATCTTCTCGAGGCCGGCGCGGAACTGCGCGCCCCGCGCCTTGCAGTTGGCCTGCAGGCCGTCCTCGTCGATGATGTCGAGTACCGCCAGGCCGGCGGCCATCGAAACCGGGTTGCCCCCAAACGTGTTGAAGTGCGTGCGCCCCGTGAGCGACTTCGCGATCTCCATCCGCGTGGTCACGGCTCCGATCGGCGCGCCGTTACCGAGGCTCTTGGCCATGGTCACGAAATCCGGCACCACGCCGAAATTCTGGAAACCCCAGTAGTGCTCGCCGGTGCGGCCGAACCCGGTCTGCACCTCGTCGGCGATGCAGAGGCCACCCGCGGCACGAACGTGGGCGTACACCTCCTTTAGGTAGTTCGGCGCGCCGTGCGTCACGCCGCCGGCCCCCTGAACGGGTTCGCACAGGAACGCCGCGACCTTGCCCGGCGTGGCCGTGCGGATGATGTCGCGCACGTCGTCCGCGGCCTTGCTCGCAACTTCCTCCGGCGTCCCGCCGAACGGCGACCGGTATGGGTCGGGGTTGATGGCGTGATGGATGCGGCCGCCGCCGTCCAGCGCGTACTTCCACGTGTGCATCCCGGTGAGGCCCATCGCGGTGGCCGAGTTGCCATGGTACGCGTGGCGCAGCGTGATCACGTCGCTCGCGCCCGTGTGCAGGCGGGCCATCGCGATCGCGAGCTCGTTCGCCTCCGTGCCGCTGTTCGTGAAGTACGTAACCTCCAGCCCCTTCGGCATCTTCGACGCCAGCTTCTTGGCCAGCATCGGGAAGTTCGGGTGCAGGTAGATGGTCGTGGCGTGGCTCAGCGTCGCCACCTGGTCGGCGACCCGCTTCACGTATTTCGGGTGGGCGTGCCCGATGCCCACTGTCACGATTCCCGCGAGGCAGTCGAGGTATCGCCGGCCCGTCTCGTCCCAGAGGTACTGCATGTACCCCTCGACGATCATCAGCGGGTCCTTGTAGATCGTGAACACCGCGGGGTTCGTGTACTGCTGGCGCATCGCCAGCACCTCGGCCTTCGACGGGCCGGTGTACGTCCGCGGCGTGTGGTCGCACGCGGGCATCGAGAGCATCGGTTCGGTGGCGGTCATGGCTTCATCTCCCTGGGCATACAAATCCCTGCACCAGCTTAGCTCATCCAGTTGGTGCCCGCATCGCGATTCCACTTCGTGGTCATCTTCTTCGACTGCGTCCAGAACTCGATCGACCCCTTGCCGGTGATGTCGCCCACGCCGAAGCGTGATTCGTTCCACCCGCCGAACGAGAACGGTTCGCGCGGCACCGGCACCCCGACGTTCACCCCCACCATGCCCGCGCGCGCGTGCTCCATGACCTTGCGGGCCACGCCGCCGCTCTCGGTATAGACCGACGCGGCATTGCCGTACGGCGAGGCGTTCTCGACCGCGAGGGCCTCGTCCACGTCCTTCGCCCGGACAATCACGAGCACCGGCCCGAACACCTCCTCCTGCGCGATCTTCATGTCCGGCCGCACGTGGTCGATGATCGTCGGCCCGAGGAAGTAGCCGTTCTCGCGCCCGGGCACGCGAACGTTCCGCCCGTCCACAATCACCGTTGCACCCTGCCGTTCGGCCTCGTCGATGTATCCGACGATGCGCGAGCGGGCCTCGGCGCTGATCACGGGGCCGATGTCCCTGCCCGGCACCATCGCCTTCGCCACTTCCGCCATGCGCGCGATCACGTGGTCGGTCGCCGACACCGCCACCATGACGGACGCCGCCATGCAGCGCTGGCCGGCGCACCCGCTCATCGACGCCACGATGTTGGTGGCGGCCATCTCGCGGTCCGCGTCCGGCATCACGATCAGGTGGTTCTTGGCGCCGCCAAGGGCAAGACACCGCTTCAGGTTCTGCGTCGCGCGCCGGTATACCGCCTTCGCCGTCTTCGTCGAGCCCACGAAGCTCACCGCCCGGATGTCCGGGTGGTCGCAGATCGCCTCGACGACCTCCCGGCCGCCGTTGACCACCTGGAACACGCCCTCGGGCAGCCCGGCCTCGGCGAGCAGCTCGGCCGTCCGGCCGGCCGACAGCGGCACCAGTTCCGACGGCTTGAGGATGAAGCAGTTGCCCAGCGCGATGGCGTTCGGGATGGACCAGTGCGGCACCATCGTCGGGAAGTTGAACGGCGTGATTCCCGCCACGACCCCGAGCGGAAACCGCTCGATGCGGCACTCCACGCCGCGGCTCACCTCGAGCACCTCGCCCGTGGCGATCTGCGGCAGTGAGCAGGCGAACTCGCACAGCTCGGCCGCCTTTTCGATCTCGGCGCGCGCCTCGCTCGCGATCTTGCCGTTCTCCTCGGTGATGAGCGCGGCCAGTTCGTCGATGCGCCGCTCGAGCAGCGCCTTGTACCGGTAGAACACCTGCACCCGCTGCTTGATCGGCATCGCCGACCAGCCGGGAAACGCCCGCTTCGCCGCCGCGACGGCGGCGTCGAGCTCCCGTACGCCGGACAGCGGGACGCGGGAAATCACGACCCCTGCGCCCGGATCGAACACGTCGATTTCGGGAAGGTCGGCGGTGGTGAAGGCACCACCGATGTAGTTGCGGACGCTCGGGTACTTCATGGGAAGTGCGTGTAGAGTGACGCCGCCGCCGCGCCCTCGCAAGATCACGCGGCGCGCCGGAGCGGCACGGTCGTGCGCCCCGGTATTATCCGCCAGACGGGGGCGCCGACGATCGGCGCCCCCGTCCGACACCTCGCGCCAAGGCTATCCGATCTTGAACGGGTGCAGCATGCCGTGCGCGAGGTGGGGCTTCCCGTCCTTGGCGTCGGGGATGAAGCACACCAGCGCGTAATCGCCAGGCGTGAGCTCCACGGAGAACTGAACCGCCTCGCCCGGCAGCTGCGCGGTCGTCCCGCCCACCCCATGCGCAGGCGGCGGTCCGTTCGGCTTGTCGAACCACTTCATCATGTCGTCCATCGTCTTGCCGGGTTCGAATCGAACGATTTCGACTTCATGCGGCTGGGGCCCCTTCGCCACCACACTCACCACCTGCTTGCCGGCCGCCAGCGGCTTCGAAAGGGTGAACGCGTAGTCGGCGACTTCGAGCGTCACGTCCGCGGGTGGCATTGCGGCCACGGCGCCGGACGACGGCGTGACCGTGAGCGGATGGACCATGCCCTTGGCGAAGTGCGGCACGCCCCCCGGCAGATCCACGAGGCAGATGATCGCCCAGTTCCCGGCGGAGAAGTTGACGGTGGCGTTGGACGACCCGCCGGGATCCGGCGCGTTCGGGCCGGGCGAGAACACCGCCCAGCCCGGTGGCGGGCCCGGATTCTTCAGGGCCGCCTCCAGGTCCGTTAACGTCTTGCCGCTGTCGAGCCGTACGAACTGCACATGGTGGAACCCGGGGCCCTTGTTCGTGAACGACACGTGCGTGACGCCCGCCGGAATTGAATCGGGCGCCTGGAACGAGAAGTCCGACCCGGTGATGGCCATCTCGTGAATCGTGGCCGCCACCGGCGCCTTGTCCGTCTTGCAGGCAAGGGCGAGAGCGAGTACTGGGAGAAGCCTTCGCATGTTCCTCGACTGAGTGGGAGACTGCCGACTCCTACGCCGGCTGCGTCACGGCGCTCGACGCCCGGTAGGATCGGAGCATCGAAACGGCCGTATACAGCACCACGACGACGACCAGCCAGCGCACCGCCGTCAGTGGCAACGACTTCACGATGAATGCCGCGATCAGCACCGCGGGCACGCCCGCCGCCGACAGGGCGAGCGCCGGCCGGAGCGAGTACGAGCCCTTGCGAATGAACCGCCCGCTCGCGATCGGCATCAGGAACGCGCACGAGCCCATCATGATGGGGAAGGCCGCGGTGGGGTTCATGCCCAGCAACGAGATCATGATGAGGCATGGCGCGTACAGCCCCACGCCGATCGTCATCAGCGCGCCAAGCGCAAAGTTCCCGATGAATCCCAGGACGAGCGGCAGCCCGATGAGCGCCATGGCCGTGCCGCCCGCGATCATCGGCGTCCCGCGCATCTCGTCGATGTTCTTCAGCACGAACAGCATGGCGGCGATGAACAGCGTGATGCCCATCCCCAGCTGTACGTTGCGCCGCGACCACGTCGCCACCACACCGGCGCCGAGCCACGCGCCGAGCACCGCCGCCGCCAGCAGCAGCACGAGCGTCGTGAAGTCCACCTCGATGATCGCGATGAAGATCAGCGCTTCGGCGATCGTCGGCGGCGTGTGGCCCACGGTGAGCGTGCCGGGAATCAGCCGGTCGTCCACGATCTTCCACGCCTTCCACATCGCCGTCGTCGGCGCGTAGGAGCCGATGCCGAGGGTGTCGAAGAAGTTCGTGATGAACCCGATGAACAGTTCCACCGGCTTCGGCCAGCCTCCGCGCCCCTTCGCGAGCAGGTACGCCACCGACCCGCCCACAATCGTCATCGCGAGCATCGCCGTGGCCATCGTGACGTTCGCCGAGACGACGCTGGCGCCGTCGGGCGGACTGAACGGCGCAAAGAAGCGGAGCGCGTTGTCGATGATCTGGATCCCGCCCCCCATCACCCAGCCGAACACCGCCCCCACGAGCACGCCCGTCACCAGCAGGCCGAAGTTCGCGGCCCCCCGTGCCGCAGCGCCGTCTTCCCCATCGCCGCCGTCCGGGGGATGCTTGCCCAGGCTGCGCGCCCAGGTCAGCGCGTAGTACGCGACGAACAATCCCAGGGCGACAAAGAGCCAGGCTTTTGGCCTCATCGGACGTCGATCTCCTCTTGATGGGTCGCAAGGCCCGCGGGCGGGCTGGTCAAATGTGGCACACGCCTCGCGAAAGCGCAGCAGCCGCCCGGAGACTCCGGGCGGCCACCACCGTCACGCATCAGCGCTGTGGCTGGTTCGTGCTCGCCGACCCGGCGTGCTTCAGGTACTTGTCGAGGAACTCCTCCATGCGCGCATACGTGTACATCCAGCGCGAGTCGAGGAGCGACTCGTGCGTGTCGTCGGGAAAGACGACCAGCTCGTGCGGGACGTTGTGCGCCCGCAAGAGCTGCACGAGGCCCGTCATCTGCTGGAACGCCACGTTGCGGTCGTCGTCGCCCTGCACGAGCAGCACCGGCGACTTCCACGTGTCCACCGCGGCGATGGTCGAGGACTGGTAGGAGACGGCGTCGGGCTCGAGCGAGCTCCCCCACAGGTGCACGCCCGCGAGGTCCACGCCGGCGACGAATAGGTCGGAGTTGCGTGCCAGTGCCTGCGACGTGAGCACGCCGCCGTACGACAGGCCCCAGATCCCCACCCGCCTGGGGTCCACGTCGGGGCGCGACTGCAGGTACTTGCCTCCCGCCACGACGTCCTGGTACTCCGAGTTCCCCGCCCCGCCGCGCCCGGCCGCGTTGCGGAAGCTCTTGCCGTACCCGATGCCGCTCCGGTAGTTGACGCTCATCACCACGTAGCCGAGCGACGCGAGCCACTGGTTGGTCATGTACGCGGTGTGGTAGAACCACATGTAGTGGTCGCCGAGCAGCATCTGCCGCACCGGCCCGCCGTGCACGAAGATGATTGCCGGCCGCTTCTCGCCCGGCTTGAGGTCCTTCGGCAGGAAGAGCTGGTTGTGGATCTCCAGGCCGTCGACCGCCTTGGTGATCACGAGCTGCGGTGCGACCATGTCCGTCGCCGGGAAGTCCCTCCCGAGCGCCGGGTAGATGACCTTCTGCTTCTCCGCCGCCTGCCCGGCCGCCGACGGCCATATGCCGACGCCGAACGGGCGCGTGGCGCTGGCCGACAGCGTGGCGAGGAGCTTGCCGCTCGCGAGTGGCGCCGGAAACGTCTCGATTTCATCGCCCAACGTTACCCGCTCGGCCGTTCCCCCCGACGTGCTCACGCGCCACACATGACGCCGCTCGCGGTCGAGGTAGTTCGTCGTGTAGAAGAGCGTCCGGCCGTCCTTCGACAGCGCGGTGTGCTCCACCTGGCCGTCGCCCGGCGTCAGTTCGACCGGGCGCGGCGTGCTGCCGTCCACCCGCACGGCGTACCAGCGCGTCCACTCCTCGGGCTCGAGCTGGAAGATCACCGACTCGCCGGCCCAGTCGATCGAGCCGATCCCGTTGAACACGCGCTCGTCGCGCTCGTTATGCCAGATCTCGCGCGCCGCGCCGGTCACCGGGTCGCCCACCCAGAACGCGAGGTTCGACCCGTTGGCGAAGCGCGCGGAGAAGAGCCCCGGCCGGTCGTCGCCAGCGGGCGCCTCTCCACCACCGCCCCGGCCGCCCCTCCCGCCACCGCCGCCGCCGGCGCGGCCGCCGCCACCACGGCCGAACGCGGGGCCGTTGGGGTTCCCCAGCGAGCCCGTGCCCTGCTGCGCCTGCTGGCCGAACGGAAGGCCCGGCCGCCTGATGAACGCGATGTGCTTCCCGTCCTCCGACCACGTCGGGCTCGTGTCGAAGTCGACGCTCGGCGCGAGGTACGTGACCTTGCGCGTCCTGACGTCGAACACCATCACGAAGCTGTGGTCCACGCGGCTCGACACCCACGCGATCTTCGAGCCGTCCGGCGACCACCGCGGGTTCGATTGGGTACCCCATTCGCGGATGTACGGCTTCAGTCCCTTCGTCGCGCTGTCCACCTGCGATGCGCGATTCACGGCGGCGCGGTGGATCTGCCCGTCGTCCGCGAACAGCACCCAGCGGCCGTCGGGCGAAAGCTGCGGGCTGGAGCCCTCGGCCACGCGCCACGGCGCACCGCCGCTCGACCGCACCGCCCAGATCTCGCGCGCGCTGCCATCGGGACGCGCCGTGGGATTGGCCACCCATCCCTCTCGGTTCGGCGCACCGCCGTGCACGAACACGATCACCGACCCGTCGGCCGAGAGCTGCGTGTTGGTGAGCACGTCACCCTCGTCGTGCGCGAAGTTGGTGAGGGCCTCACCAACT
>JAYEKC010000384.1:0-2362 GCA_034716715.1 Gemmatimonadota bacterium
GGCGCGAGGGGCGACGGGCCGGTGTGGGCGGGCACGTCGCGCGCCTTCGGGTATCGGGCGAGCCGCACCGACGCGAAGCGGCGCAGCGCCGCGCGGCCGCCGGCCTCGCCCGGGCGCCAGAGGTCGCGCAGGCCTCCCGCCCAGTCCACGCGTGGCTCGAGGCCGAGGGCCGCGATGCGCTCCGACGACGGCCACCGCGACGGTGCCGGGACGGACTTTGGCGCGCGCAGCGACGGGGCCACGCCCCCCGGCACCGCCTGCAGCGCGGTCCAGAACGGCGTGAACACCTGGTACGGGTCGCCCGACTTCGTGAGGACTTCGCCCGGCTCGAAGAGCAGGTTGCCGCGCGTCTCGACGGCTTCCACGCCGCGCGCCGCGAGCGCGTCGCGCACGGCCGTCGTCGCGGTCCGCGCGTCGGGTTCGTAGCGCCGTGCCCACGTCACCGCCGTGGCCCCGCACTCGGCGGCGAGCTCCGGGAGCACCGTGGCGGCCGGGCCGCGTCGAACGATCAGTCGCGACCCCGCCTTGCGCAGCGCCGCGTCGAGTTGCTGGAGCGAGTGGTGCAGCCACCACCGCGACGCCGCGCCCGGGATCCACGGGCCCTCGTCGTCGGGAGACCAGACATACACCGGCACGACTGGCGCACCGCGGTCGAGGGCCGCGCGCAACGCCGCGTTGTCCGACAGCCGGAGGTCGCTGCGGAACCAGGCGAGCGTGGGGGAGGGAGCCAGGAACTCCTCGCCTACGTGCAGGCCGGCGAGTACCGGCGTTCGCCGGCGGATGGCGGCCGGTCGAGCCGCACCACCTCGCGCACCCAGCGGGTCACGTCCTGCACGAACGCGGCGGGCAGGCCCGGGCCGGCCGCCGCGCCCGCGCCGAGGGCCTCGTCCGCGCCCGGGTAGAGGCAGACGAGCTGTTGACGCGGCTGGTCGCGCTTCAACGACCCCACGATCAGCGAACGGCTCTGCTCCACGGGCACCCGCCGGTCGTTCGCGCCCCACGCCAGCATCACCGCGCCATTGACGGACCGCCAGTGGGCGTCGGCGTCGTAGAGCCAGCGGCTGAGCGAATCCGTTTCCACGCCGGACGCGCCCACCGCCACGATGAACGCGATGGTGGCGTCGCGCTCGGCCACCATCGGCGACCACGTGGCGCCCTGGCCGCGCGCGTAAATGCCGATTCGGGCGCCGTCGATGTCGCGCCGCGCCCGCAGGGCGATGGCGCCCTCCGCGGCGTCGGCGGTGAGGTCCGCGAACGAGGCCGCCTTGAGGTTGCCGGTCGAGCTGCCGCTCCCGCGCTTGTCGTACGTGAGGGCCGCGATGCCCGCGTTCGCGAACGCCTCGGCGAGCGAGCGGTTCGCGTCGCGCGTTTGCGCGCCCGACGCGTGCGTCATCACGACCGCCGGGTGCGGCCCCGCGCCCGCCGGCAGGTACAGCGTTCCCTTCAGCAGGACCGCCCCGTCGCGGAACTCGATGGGCACCACACGCCGCATTGCGGTGGAGTCGATCGCGGCAGCGCGGGGCGTGCCGGCGCCGGAAGAGGCGCAGGCCACCGGACCGAGCGCGGCCGCGGCGGCCGTTGCGGCCGCGGCCATTGCCGTCAGCGGGGCGGCGAAGCGATGCGTGAGGCGAGTGGGCATGTCGTTCAGGAAATCTGCGTTGAGGGCGGTCGCGTGGCGTGGCCGGGCGCGCGGACGTGACACTCCGCGCCGGATATTGTTATCGCTGTCGGCGGGTGCGCCGCAACCGTATGTTGGGGCCGTGCCGCCCGCCCGTACCCGCATCCCCGGAGCCGCCGTGTTGCGTCGTCTGCCCCTGCTGGTCGTCTTCCTCGCCTCGTGCGTCCGGAACGCGGACTGGCCCGTGTACCAGGGCAGCGACGCCCACGACCATTACGTGACGCTGTCACAGATCACGCCACACAACGTGGCACAGCTGCAGGTGGCGTGGACGTACGACACGAAGGACGCGTTCGAGGGCTCGGAGATGCAGTCGAACCCGGTAATCGTGGACGGCGTGCTCTACGCGATGACGCCGAAACAGCACGCGTTCGCCCTCGACGCCGCGACCGGGAAGCCCCTGTGGACGTTCGACCCGACCAACGGGAAGTTCACCGGCCCACGCATCCGCTACCGCGGCATCGTGGTGCACGACGGGCGGGTGTACTTCAACTACCGATACCGTCTGTTCGCGCTCGACGCGAAGACCGGCCATAAGACGCCGGGGTGGGGCAACGACAGCGGGTGGGTGGACCTGCGCGCGGGGCTGGGGCGGCCGGTTGAAGGGCTGTCGGTCAGCGCGAGCACGCCGGGCGTGGTGTACAAGGACATGCTCATCATCGGCACGGCGGTGCCCGAGGCGCT
>JAYEKC010000385.1:0-2358 GCA_034716715.1 Gemmatimonadota bacterium
TACTCGGTGTGGTAACCCGCGATGAGCTCCGATTCCGCCTCCGGCAGGTCGAACGGCACGCGGTTCGTCTCCGCGAACGCGGAGATGAGGAACACGAACGCCGCTACCGTGAGGAGGAACGCGTTCCACCCCATCTGGGCCTGCTGCGCCACCACCTGGTTGAGCGACACGTTGCCGGCCAGGAGCAACACGCAAACCGTGCTCATGCCCATGGCGATCTCGTAGCTCACCATCTGCGCGCTCGACCGCAGCCCGCCGAGGAGCGCGTACTTGTTGTTGGAGCTCCACCCGGCAAGCACGATGCCGTACACGCCGACGGACGTGATGGCCAGCGTGAACAGGAAGCCAACCGGAAGGTCGGCCACGACGAGGTCGATGCGCCCCCAGGGGGTCGGCAGCGGGCTGCCGAACGGGATGACGGCCCATGCCAGCATCGCCGGCACGAACGCCAGGCCCGGCGCGAGCACGAAGAGCACCCGATTGGCGTAGTTCGGGTACGTCTCCTCCTTCATCATGTTCTTGATTCCGTCGGCGGCCACCTGGAGGAGGCCCTGCGGGCCCACGCGATTGGGACCGTGGCGGTCCTGGATCCAGGCCGACACCCGCCGCTCGGCGAACGTCGAGTACGCCACGCCAACCATATAGATGGTGAAGATGACCACCATCTTGGCGACCGTTGCGAGGATGAACACCCCGGTTGACGGGGGCAGCTGCGACACGACGTCCGCCTGGAAGAACCCGGGAGCGATCATCGTGCCCCCGCCAGCCCACCCACGACGGCCGCGCCGCGCAGACCGAGCGAATCGTAGCTCGTCCCCGCAAACGCGGGCACGGACCTGGCCATGGCCGCGAACGCTTCGCTCGCGGTCCGGTAGTCCGCCTCCTCGCCAAGCGCGGCAAGCAGGTCGGCCAGCACGAACCACGCCGGCCGCGCCTGACCAGGTGCCGCCTTCGCCTGCAGGTGCCGCTGCACGCGCCCGTGCAGGTTCGTGAGCGTGCCCTCCGACTCGGCGACGTTCGCCAGCGGCAGGACGGCGTTCCGCCGCGCGAGGGAGGCGGGATCGATGGTTCCGATCCAGATCACGCCGCCAGCCGCCGCAACTGGAGCCGCCGGAACGACGGCGGGGTCGAGGTCCACCAGCACCAGCACGTCTCCCGACCCGGTGCCGGCCCACGGATCGCTCGCCCGCGAAGCCCCGAGGAGTTCCGCCCCCGTTGCGTTTGCGACGCGGTCGGCGCGCAGCGCGAGGTCCTCGACGCCGGGCAGCGGGGCCTCGGGTCCCGTCGGGACGGTGAAGGACACCGCACCGTCGGTCTTCCTCGCAAGGCGCGCAAGCAGCCAGAACGCCTCGTTGCCGAGCGAGCCGTTGGCTACGATGCGGGCCTTCCGCCCCGTGAGGGCGTCGGCCGCAGCGGTGATCGCCGCATCCCAGTCGGACTCGCCGCCTCCGGTGGCCGGCGCGACGCAGCGATCCTGCCGGTTCATCCACCGGTAGTTCATCCGCCCTTCGTCGCACATGAAGAAGCCATTCACGTCTTCGTTGGGGCGGGGTTTGAGGCGCACAACGGCGTTGTCGCGCGTCTCGATCATGATGTTGCAGCCCTGCGAGCACCCCGTGCAGACGGACGCCGCGCGGTCGAGTTCCCACGCCCGGGCCTTGTTGAGGAAGTCCTTGGAGAGCAGCGCGCCAACCGGGCAGAGGTCCACCACGTTCCCGGCCCACGGCTGGATGAGGTCGGCGTCCGGCGCCTTGCCGATCACCGCCCGGTCGCCGCGCTCGCTCACGTTGAGCACGGCCTCGTGGTGCACGTCGTCCATGAAGCGCACGCAGCGCGTGCAGAGGATGCAGCGGTTGGGCACGTACAGCACGTCGCCCCCGAAGTCCTCCACCGGGTTGAACCGCTTGGGCTCGCGGTAGCGCGAGTCGGCGCGCCCTTCCTGGAACGTGTAGTCCTGGAGTTCGCACTCGCCGGACTGGTCGCAGATCGGGCAGTCGAGCGGGTGGTTGATGAGCAGCATCTCGAGGACGCCCTTGCGCGCCTCGAGCGACTTGGGGTCGTGCACATGGACGACCTGGCCCTCGGCCACGGCCGTCGCGCACGACGGCATCAGTTTCGGCGACTTCTCGACGTCCACCAGGCACATCCGGCACACGCCCGCCACCGGGAGGCCCGGATGGTAGCAGTAGTGCGGAATGAGCACGCCGGCCACCTTGGCCGCCTCGAGGATGGACGTCCCGGCGGGCACCGACACGGGCCGGCCCTCGATGGTGAGGTTCACCATCTGCGTCGTCGGCGGCGCGGTCATGCGGCCCCCGCGGGGATCGCGGCGCGGCCGCCCATGGCGACCGTCGAGGT
>JAYEKC010000386.1:0-2358 GCA_034716715.1 Gemmatimonadota bacterium
CAAGCGCGTACCGCTCAAGCGCGGCCTCGACCTTCAGGGCGGCATGCACCTGACGCTGGAGCCCGACGAGACGAACGGCATCATTGCCGACAAGCCCGCTGCCATCGAGCGCGCGCTGAAGGTCGTGCGGACCCGCGTAGACGAGTTCGGCGTCGCTGAACCGGTCGTCCAGAAGTCGGGCGACGACAAGATCATCGTCGAGCTGCCAGGCATCGACGATCCCGAACGCGCCATTCAGGTCGTGCAGAAGTCGGCGTTCCTGAAATTCCAGATCACCGACAAGACCCAGGCGCTGGAGCGGGTGATCCCGCGGCTCGACGGCATCGTCAAGGAGCGAAAACTGGGCCAGAACGTTCCCGACGTGCGCGGCGACACCGCCAGGAAGCCGGCGCTCTCGACGCTGTTCAGTGACACGGCGAAGAAGGCGGGCGCCGACACGGGCGTCACGGCCGGCAGCGGGCCATTCTCCCAGTATGTGCAGCCGGCGGGTGCGGTGCCGGGGCTGTACTACGTCGAGACGTCCCACCAGGCGGAGATCGCGTCCTACCTGAGCAACCCCGAGGTTCAGGCCGCGCTCCCGCCCGGCAAGGACGTGCGCTGGGCGGCGGATTCGGTGAGCCTTGGCGGGCGCTGGATGCGCGGCCTGTACGTCCTCGACGCGCGACCCATCATCACGGGCGAGTACCTCACCGACGCGCGCCCCAACCAGGTACCCATCGAGGGTACGGTGGTCGAGTTCCAGCTCAACAACGAGGGGGGGCGGCGGTTCCGTGCCGAGACGGGCAAGCACGTCAAGGACTACATGGCGATCGTGCTCGACGACCGCGTGATGAGCGCGCCGGTCATCCAGAGCGCCATCGGGACGCGCGGCCAGATCACGATGGGGGGCGGCGGGCTCCAGGCAGCAACCGACCTGGCCCTCGTCCTTCGCGCGGGCGCCCTGCCGGTGCCGCTCAAGGTTGCCGAGGCCCGCAACATCGGCGCCAGCCTTGGCGAGGACTCCATCCGCAAGGGCATCACCGCCGGCGTCCTCGCGATCCTGCTGATCGTCGGGATCATGCTCGGGTACTACCGGTTCTCCGGGCTGCTGGCCGTGTGCGGGCTGGCGCTGTACACCCTGTACACGCTCGCGGCACTGGCGACGTTCGGCGCCGTGCTCACGCTCCCCGGCATTGCGGGCTTCGTGCTGTCCATCGGCATCGCCGTCGACGCGAACGTGCTGATCTTTGAGCGCATTCGTGAGGAAATCGTGCACGGGAAGACCATCCGCACCGCGATCGAGGAGGGCTTCCGCCACGCCATGCCGGCCATCGTGGACACGAGCGTGTCCACCGCGCTGACGGCCGCGGTGCTCTACCAGTATGGATCGGGTCCGGTGCGGGGCTTCGCCGTCACGCTCCTCGCCGGCATCACCGCGTCCCTGTTCACGGCCATCTTCGTCGTCCGCACGTTCTTCCTCATCTGGCTGAACCGCAACCGCACCGCGGAAACCCTGAGCATCTGATGTTCCGCATCCTTCACGACACCAAGTACGACTTCATTCGCTGGTGGCGCGTCGCCGCCGGCCTCACGATCGCGTTCATCGTCGTGGGCATGGCCTTCCTCGCGTACCATCGCGGGTTCGTCTACAGCGTGGACTTCACGGGCGGCACCGTCGTGCAGCTCAAGTTCACGCAGCCGCCCGACGTGGCCAGGCTGCGGTCGGCCCTCGAGGCCGGCGGGGCGGTGGAACCCGTCGTGCAGCAGTTCGGCGCGGCCACCGACTACATCGTGCGCGTGAAGGGCGATACGGCCGCCGCGGGCACCGACGAGGCCCGCCGGCAGGTCCGCGCGGCGGTCGAGTCGGTCGTCGGCGTGGGCAACTTCACCATCGAACGCTCGGAGGCCGTCGGCGCACGCGTCGGCGCCGAACTGCGGCGGGGCGCCATCATCGCCATCCTTGTCTCGTTCGCGATCACGCTGGTGTACCTGGCATGGCGGTTCGAGTGGCGATTCGGCCTCGCCGCCGTCTGCGCAACGGCGCACGACATCCTCGCGACGATCGCGTTCGTCGCGATGCTCCGCCTCGAGGTGTCGCTCACGGTCATCGCCGCGCTGCTGACGGTCATCGGCTATTCGCTCAACGACACCATCATCATCTTCGATCGCGTGCGCGAGAACCTGCGGCGCAACCGGAAGGAACCGCTCTACGACACGCTGAACCGATCGGTGAACGAGACGCTGCCGCGCTCGGTCCTCACCCACGCCACCACCCTCGCGGCCACGCTCGCCCTGCTGTTCTTCGCCGGCGAGGTCATCCGGCCGTTCGCGTGGGTGATGGCGTTCGGCATCTTCACCGGCACGTTCAGCTCGATCTAC
>JAYEKC010000387.1:0-12110 GCA_034716715.1 Gemmatimonadota bacterium
CGCGGTGGCGACTTGATCGTTGCGGCTCCGTCCCGTGTGGAGGCGGGACGCGACGCTGCCCACTTCCTCGTGAAGCAGTCGATCAATCAGGGTGTGGACGTCCTCGTCACCCGGTAGTGCGCGCACGCCCTTCGCGAGACGGCGCCCCACGCGGCGCAGGCCGCTCCGGATTCTCGCCGCTTCGCGCGGGGTCAGGACACCAGCCGGAACGAGCGCCTGGGCCCAGGCTCGCGAGAGGCGAATGTCGAACGGCCAGAGCCGCAGGTCCACGTCGAGGGAGCGGTTGACTGCGACCAGAGCGGGGTCGGGACCTCCAGCGAACCGGCCACCCCAGAGTTGGTGCGACCCGGAGGCTCCCGCGGGCCGCCGGGGGCGCGGCGAACGTGCGCTCATGGGTCGTCAGACCCCTGCAAGATGCCCGGGCTTCGGCGTGTTGGTGTTCTTGACGTTCCCGGCCGTGCCGGCTTTCGCATCGCCGGCCGCCTCGAGGTCCTTCAGCGCGCGAACGCGCGCCGCAAGGCCGAACAACCTGATGAAGCCCGCGGCGTCGCTCTGCTCGTACACGTCGTCCTCGCCAAACGTGACGAAGCGTTCGTCGTACAGTGCGTGGTCACTTGCCCGGCCGGCGATGGTGACGGTCCCACGGCAGAGCCGAAGGGTGACTGAGCCGGTCACGCGGGTCTGCGTGGCATTGACGAAGGCGTCGTACGCCTCCCGTTCCGTGGTCCACCAACGACCCTCGTACACGAGGTCGGCGTACCGGGGCGCGATGAGATCCTTCGCCGCGAGGGTTCGGCGGTCGAGCACGAGCATCTCGAGTTCCGAGTGCGCCGTGTAGAGCAGCGTGCCGCCCGGCGTCTCGTACACGCCGCGCGACTTCATGCCGACGAGCCGGTCCTCGACGATGTCTGCGCGACCGATTCCGTGCCGCCCGCCGATCTCGTTCAGCAGCGTCAGCAGGGCCACGGCGTCCAGTGCCTGGCCATTCACCGCGACCGGCGTTCCCTGCTCGAAGCCGATCGTCACATCCTCCGGCGTGGACGGGGCATCGGCCGGGTCGGTCGTGAGCATGAACAAGTCTTTCGGCGGAACGCTGTTCGGGTTCTCGAGCACGCCGCCCTCGTGCGAGATGTGCCAGATGTTGCGGTCGCGCGAGTAGATCTTCGTTGCGGTCGCAGCGACGGGAACGTCGTGGGCCGCTGCGTACGCCAGCGCATCCTCGCGGGAGCGAATGTCCCACAGCCGCCACGGTGCGATGACGGGCAGGTCGGGCGCAAACGCCATGTAGGTGAGCTCGAACCGGACCTGGTCGTTGCCTTTTCCCGTACAGCCATGGGCGAGCGCATCGGCCCCGACCGCGCGGGCGACATCGACCTGCTTCTTGGCAATCAGTGGCCGCGCCATCGAGGTACCAAGGAGGTACTTGCGGTTGTACACGGCTCCGGCGCGGAGCGTCGGCCAGATGAAGTCCCGGACGTACTCCGTGCGAAGGTCCTCGACGTAGCACTCGGCGGCACCGGACGCGATGGCTTTCTGCTTTACGCCGTCAAGTTCATCGCCCTGACCGATGTCGGCGGCGACGCAAACAACCTTGGCATCGTAATTCTCCCGGAGCCAAGGCACGATGATCGAGGTGTCCAGCCCGCCGGAGTATGCCAACACGATGGTGCGCATGGATCTGTCCCGTGAAATGAATGTCTATGTCAACTGACGCATGATAACGACATAAATATGCCGTCGGCAAGTCGCCCTGGGCGGCTACCCTGGTGGCCAATGCGGCTCACGATGCACGCTGTTGGGGACAACCCCGCTACTGGCGTCTCGCGATGCCGACGAGGCGCCGTGCGACCCGCTCGCGGGCGGCCTCCGACCTGCAAATGATCAGGATCGTGTTCTCCCCGGCGATGGTGCCCAGGATGTCGGGGTTGTCCTCGGCGTCGATTGCTTCCGCGATCGGCTGGGCGCCGGCGATGCGCGTGCGAACGACGACGAATTCCCTCATGGCGTCGAGCCGCGTGAAGAACTGCGGCAGGATGGCGGCCAGCGTTGCGCGTCCCTCGACCGGAGTCGTGCCCTCGGTGGTGGTGTACCGGACGCCCGACCCCGTCGCGACCCGCGCAACGCCGAGGTCGCGCATGTCGCGCGACAGCGTGGACTGCGTCACGTCCCAGCCGCGCTCAGCGAGGAGCTGGCGCAGCTCTTCCTGGCTCGCGATGGGCCGGGAGCTGATGATCTCTCGGATGGCAGCCTGCCGTTCCTGCTTTGCAGCGGACATCGCCGGATCTCGACAGAAAATGAGGGATGACTTGGCGCCGCGGGGCGCCACCGTAACGATAACCACCGTTGACAACAATATGCGGCAACTATATGCATTCAAGGTGCATAAAATCCCGGTTGGAGTCCTCGGCGCAAGTGGCTACGCCGGGCGAGAGCTCTGCGCCATTATTGGCGCGCATCCGCGACTGACACTGACATTCGCCACCGCGAATGCGCAGGCCGGCGGCGTGATGCGCGTTCCCGGGATTGGCGAGGTTCGCTTCATCGAAACGGAGCGCGCGCCGCTGGCCGACGCCGCCCTGGTTTTCAGCGCGCTCCCCCATGGGGCGTCGAAGGTCTGGGTGGACCGCTCTGCCGCCGCCGGCGCGCGGGTCGTCGATCTTTCGACGGACCTGCGCATCGGCAACGGCACCGGCGACATCCCCTACGGCCTCACGGAAGTGCGGCGCGACCAGATTCGCGGCGCATCGATCGTGGCGAACCCGGGATGTTATCCCACCGCCACCATGCTGGGCCTGCTTCCGGTGCTCGAGCAGCGGCTGGCGCGCGCCGGCTCGACCATATCGGTGAGCGCCGCGAGCGGCGTGACCGGCGCGGGCATGACGCCCAGGCTCGACCTGCTGTTCGGCGAGGTCACGGAGAACTTCCGGGCGTACGGAGTCGGCAACACACACCGACACCTGAACGAAATGCGTGCACTGTGCACGGAGCTCGGCGCGGACGTCGACCTGTTGTTCACGCCGCACCTGCTGCCGACGGCTCGCGGCATCCTCGCGACGATGACCGTTCCACTCGCCCAGCCGCTCGACGACCCCATGACCCCCTGGCGGAGCCGCTATGCCGGCGAGCGGTTCATCGAGCTCTGTGACGCGCCGCCCGAACTGCGCCAGGTCGTGGGGCGGAACGTGGTGCGCATCCACGCCACCACGGTCGCGCACGTCAGGGAGCCTGCGCTGCTCGTGTTTTCCGCGATCGACAACCTCGTGAAGGGCGCAGCGGGGCAGGCGGTGCAGAACGCCAATCTCATGCTGGGCCTCGATGAGGGCATGGGACTGCCGTGCTGATGGAGCGATGCCGCGTCGTGAAAGTGGGAGGGCGGGCGCAGGCCGACCCGGCGCTGGCCCCCGCCATCGCCGCAGCCGTGCGAAGCGGCGACCGCGTGTGCGTCGTGCATGGCGGGGGCGACGAGGTGTCGTTGCTCCAGCGACGCCTTGGGCTTGAGCCGACGTTCCTCGGTGGCCGGCGGGTGACCAGCGCGGCCGACCTCGAAGTCGTCCGGATGGTCCTGTCCGGCACAACGAACAAGCGCCTTGTGGCGCAGCTCCTTGGCGCCGGCGTGCGTGCCGCCGGCGTGTCCGGCGAGGACGCGGGGCTCTTTCGCGCCCGCGTAACGGACGCGCGCCTCGGCCGGGTGGGCGGTGACATTGCCGTCGACCCGGAAATCGTGTCCGCGCTGATCGGGGCCGGTTTCACCCCGGTGGTGTCGCCCCTCGCCCGGGATGCCGATGACCCGGCCGGTGCGGGCCTGAACGTCAATGGCGACGATGCGGCTGCGGCGCTCGCCGCAGCGCTCGGCGCCGAGGATCTCGTCCTCGTCGCCGACATCCCGGGCGTACTGCAGGGCTCGGCGGTGATCCAGATGCTCGACCGGGACGCCGCCCGGGAACTCGTGACCACTGGTGTCGCGACCGGCGGCATGACGGCGAAGCTGGACGCGGCGCAGCGTGCGCTCGACGCAGGGGTCGCGTGCGTGCGCATCGCCGACATTCGCGGCATCACCGATCGCACCGCCGGCACGAGAATCGTCCCCTCACAAACCACCGCCCGCTGACTGGGTCACCGATGACGGCAACCATGGCACCGACATCCAGCGCTCTTCTTGGCGTTTATCGCCAACCGCCCGTCGAGTTCGTCCGGGGGGCCGGTGTCGAACTGTTCGACGCGGACGGCAAGGCCTACCTCGATTTTGTCGCGGGAATTGCCGTCAACGCGCTCGGCTACGGCGATGCCGGCCTCGAGCGCGCGATGCATGAGGCGGTAGACGCGTCGCTCATCCACGTTTCAAACCTCTACCGCACGAGCCCGGCAGAGCGCCTTGCCGAACGCCTCGTTGAGAGCAGCTTCGCCGACCAGGTGTTCTTCTGCAATTCCGGTGCTGAGGCGAATGAAGGTGCATTCAAGTTCGCCCGGCGCTGGGCGCGTCTTCGGGGTGGGTCGGCGAAGCACGAAATCATCGCGCTGCGTGGCGGATTCCATGGGCGCCTGATGGGCACGCTTGCCGCGACCGACCGGCCGCAGTACCGGGCACCATTCCGGCCGCTTGCAGGGGGAATCTCGATCTGCGAACGGGACATGGACGAGCTGCGCACCGCCCTCGATCCGGAAACGGTAGCGGCGGTCATTGCGGAGCCGATCCAGGGCGAGGGGGGAGTGCGCGTGTTCGAGCCACAATTCCTGGCCGAGCTGCGCGAACTCACCCGGGAGCGCGGGATCTTGCTCATCCTGGACGAAATTCAGTGCGGCTATGGGCGCACCGGTGCATTGTGGGCGCACGAGCATGCCGGCATCACTCCGGACATCCTGACCGTGGCCAAGCCTATGGCCGGCGGTCTTCCAATGGGCGCCATTCTGGTCACCGCGGATGTCGGCAGTGCCATGCAGCCCGGCGACCATGGCACGACGTTCGGTGGCGGCCCGTTCGTGGCCAGCGTCGCCCTGCACGTGCACGATCGGATTTCCCAGCCGGCGTTCCTGGCCAACGTTCGGGCGCGTGGAGAGGAGTTGCGTGAGGGCCTAGTCCGGATTCAGAAGTCGAACGCGCGCGTTCGCGGCGTTCGGGGTGCGGGACTGATGTGGGGTCTCGACGTGGTTGAACCGGCGCGGGAAGTTGTGGTGCGTGCGCTGAACCGAGGTCTCCTGGTTTGCTCGGCCGGGGATCACACGATTCGCCTCCTGCCGCCCCTCGTCGTCACGAGTGCGGACATTGCGCGCGCAATTCGCCTGCTGGAAGAGGCAATCGGCTAGCAAACGCATGTTTTCGGGCGATCCGACCTCTTTTTTGGCCCATCCCCGTGACCACATGCGAGTGGTGATTTGCGCCAACCCTAGCGGGGGTCGGAGTCGGCGGGTCATCGTTTGGAGGTGATATTCACTCCACACACGTGATTCCGATGTCCACGCGGCGGTGGTTGGACCTGCGATTCAGGCTGAGCGTCCTGGCGACGTTTGCCGTCTCGGGATGCGCGCTTGCTCAATCAGCGCCGGCCCCACGCGCGCATCGTCCGCAGCTGTTGGTGTTCATCACCGTGGACCAGATGCGCGCCGACTATTTCGAGCGATTCGGCGCGCAGTTCACCGGCGGGCTACGACGCCTGCATGAGGGCGGGGCGTTCTTTCCGCTCGGATTCCAGGACCACGCGATCACTGAAACGGCGCCCGGCCACGCCGCGACGCTGTCGGGGAGGTTCCCGGTGCACACGGGCATCTCCATGAACTCGCAGGGCGTCAACGGCGTGCCGAACGCCCAGGTGCTCTACGGCCGCCCCGGGGAGTCCGCATCGCCGTACCGGTTTCGCGGCACGACGCTGATCGACTGGCTGCGGGCTGCGGACTCGTCCACCCGATGGCTGTCCGTCAGCCGCAAGGATCGGGGCGCCATCCTGCCGATCGGGAAGAGCCGTGGCAACGTCTACTGGTACAGCCCTTACGGCTGGTTCACCACGAGCCAGTACTACGCCGATACGCTTCCGGCCTGGGTGCAGGCGTTCAACGCCAGCGAACCCACGGCCGCGTACGCCGGAAAGGCCTGGACGCTCCTCCGTGCCGCCTCGGCCTATCCGGAGCCGGACTCCGTCGGGATCGAGGCGAACGCCGCAGGCGGAGACTACGCCTTTCCGCACACGTTGCCGAGTGAGCCGGACCAGGCTGCGGCTGTGCTGGCCAACTATCCGTTCATGGACGAACTGACTCTGAAGTTCGCTCTGCGGGGAACGCGCGAACTCGGACTCGGCACGACGCCGAATCGGACGGACGTCCTGGCGGTCTCGTTATCCACGACCGACGCCGTGGGACACCGGTGGGGACCGGACTCGCGGGAACTGCACGACCAGATCGTGAGAGTGGACCAGTATCTAGGGGCGTTCCTCGACTCGCTGATCGCGCTCCGCGGCGCGGAGAACGTGCTGGTTGCCCTGACCGCGGATCACGGAGTCACGCCCTTCCCAACGCTGAAGTCGACGATCTACCCCAACGGCAATGCAAAGCGGGTCACGCTGGAGCTTCCGTGGCGGGCGTTCCAGCAGAAGCTGCTTACCCTCGGCATCGACACGTCGGCGGTGGCGATGGAAGAGGGGATGGTGGTGCTGCTGAAACCCGAGGCGTTTGGTGCTGCCGGCCCGGATCCCCTGCTGCGCGACTTCGCCCGCGACCTGCTGCGGGTGCAGGGCATTCAGCGCGCGGACCTGATGACCGACCTTGCGCGCGCGGACACGCTGCACGACGCCGTTGCGCGCCGGTGGCTGCACATGTTCACGCCGCAGTCGAATGTGCGGTTGATCGCGACACTGGAGCCCTACAGTTACTGGCTTCCCGTGACATACGCGACGCACGGTTCGCCGAGTGACGCCGATGCCAACGTCCCCATCGTGTTCTGGGGGCCGGGCATTGTGGCGGGAGTCCACCGCGACGCTGTGCGCGTGGTGGACATCGCGCCGACTCTCGCCGCGATTCTCGGGGTTCGTCCGCTGGAGACCGTCGATGGTCGGATCCTCCCGGCGGTCGTCCCCTGATCATGGTGTCGCGCCGCTCGGGCCCGACCCTGGCGCGCGCCTTCGACGAGGTGCGCTTCGGACCAGCCCGGACGCTGGATCTGCGCGCCGGCCTTCCCTCGGTCGCTGATGCGACCGCGAAGGCGGAGGCGTGGTTGCGGGACCGGCAGGTGGCCAGGGCGGGCACAGTGCTCGTCATCACGGGGCGTGGCGTTGGCAGCCCCGGGGGGTTGGGTGCGATCCGGGCAGCGGCGGTGAAGCTCTTCTCACGGCTGCGGCGCATCGGTGTCGTGGGTGACGTACGCGTTCACACGCCAGGATCATTCGTCATCGAACTCGCACCGATCACGGCCCTGTTCACGCCCCGTGCCCGTGCGCGGCAGCGCCGCATCGCCGACCCGGTTCCAGCGGAACCCGCAGTCTTGTCCGGGCTGGACGCCGAGACGCTGCGGGACCTGCGGCAGCTCGCCGAGCACTCGCTTGCCAGCCTCGGGGCGCCGGCTACGCGCCAATTCGTGGAGGACGAGATGTTGCGGCAATACACGGTGCTGCTGGAGTGCATGGCACCAGACGAAACCGACCGCGCGGGGCGGCTCCGATTCCTCGTTGCCGCTGCCCGTCGCGCATTCGAGGAGGGATGAACACCCATGACGCCGAGCGTCGCATGACGAAAACTCCGGACGTCCTCGAGCAACGGCCCCTGGGGCGCGCGGGGCTTCCCACGTCGATCCTTGCCCTCGGCACGCGAAGGCTGGCGGCGGCCGGCCAGCGCGCGGCCATCCGGATCGTGCGGGAAGCCATTGACCGCGGTGTCACGGTCATCGAAACGGGTCACGACTACGGCGATGGCCGAATGGAGCGGTGGCTCGGTCTCGCCCTCCGGGACGGCTACCGGGAGCGCGTGACGCTCGTCTGGCAATGCTGCGCGCCAATGCGGGACTACAAGACCTCCATGCAGCAGTTCGAGGAGTCCCTGAAGCGGGTGCGATGCGCCGGGTTCGACATGTGGTGCTTCCACGAGATCATCTACGACAACGATCCCGACTGGATCTACGACCATGGGGGCCTCGACGCCGCGGAAGAAGCGCGCGACCAGGGGCGCGTGCGGCTGATCGCATTCGGCGGCCACAAGGCGCCCCACATCCACCTCAAGCTCCTGGCGCGGGGTTTTGCGTGGGACGCCGTGGCAATGCCGCTGAATCCATTCGACGCGTCGTATCGTTCCTTCGAGCGCCAGGTACTTCCCGAGGTCGTTCGCCGGGGCGCCACGGTGATTGGCAGCAAGCCTCTCGCGGGTGGGGCGATCCCGCCCTCACGCGTCGTGCGCACAGAGGACGCGCTCCGCTACTGCTTCTCTCTGCCGACCAGCACCGTCATTTGCGGCGTGACGGAGGTGGCGTCACTCCGAAAGAACATCCGGCTGGCAGCAACGTTCAAGCCGTTCCACGCGGGCGAGATGGATGCGCTGCGACAGAAGGCGCGACAGGCGGCCGGAGACGGGCGGTTTGAGCGCTACAAGACGACGCTCGACTTCGACAGTGCGTCGGGGCTCGCCGCCCACGGCTACACTCGCAAATAGCCGGCGCATGACGGGGGCGGAGTGGGTCGGGCTCGCAGCCGCCCTTGGGATCGTGGTACTGGTTTGGTGGCCGCTCCGCCTGATGATCGCGCACCGCGCGGAGCGTCGCTTCGAGGCGACGTACCGTCGCAATCCTGAAGGGATCATCATCGGCGCGGAGCCCCTCCTCCTGCGTGGGACGCGTCCCGGTGCCGTCCTCGTCCTGCACGGATACAACGATTCGCCGCAGGCGATGGCGTCGATGGCCGGCGCGTTGCACGACGCGGGGTGGACGGCGTACGCGCCACTCCTTCCCGGCCACGGCCGGACGCTGCAGGCGTTCGCGGAGTCAGGGGCGGCGGACTGGATCCGTGGCGCCCGTGAGGCATACGCACGATTGCGACGGGATCACGAAGCCGTGGCGGTATGCGGCCTCTCGATGGGGGGCGCGCTCGCGTTCCTGCTGGCCGCGGAGGAAGAGGAGGTCCGTGCGGTTGTCGGCATCGCCCCGTACCTGCGCCTCTCCGGGCCGATGCGCGTGCTGCTGGCCCTCAGCCCGGTGGCGGAGCTGGGCGCCAAGTACGTGTCCGGCGGCGGCCAGCGCTCAGTGCACGATCCGGAGGCTGCCGATCGAATGATCGCCTACCGACAGTCCACGCCACACCTGCTGCGGGAGCTTTCCCTGGTGGCGCACCGCGCGTTCGACGCCCTGCCGCGCGTGAGCCAACCCGTGCTCTTCGTTCAATCGCGCGAAGACAACCGGATCCCTTCGCGCCTCGCCGAGGAGGCGTTTGCCCGGATCGGTTCGGACGACAAGGTGCTGGAGTGGAGGGCCGGCGCAGGACACGTCCTGACCGTGGACTATGGCCATGACGAAGTTGAGCGGATGGTCGTGGCGTGGCTCGCCGGCCACTTCGGGTGACGTGACACTCCTCGCGGTGCCGGCCGCTATCTTGGACCCATGGTTACGGTCACCTGCACGCGGTGCGGCAAGTCGAAGGAGGGATTAGATCGTGCGCCGTTTCCCGGCGCGATCGGGGCACGAATCCTCGAGGGCACCTGCCGCGACTGCTGGGCAGACTGGCTGAAGCAGCAGACCATGCTCATCAACCACTACGGTCTGAACGTGATGGACCCCCAGGCGCGGCAGTTCCTGACCCGGAATATGGAAGCGTTTCTGTTTCGGAGTGGCAGCGCCGACAGCGTCGACACGTCAAAGAAAGGAACGATCAGCTACTAACGTTTTGCACGAAAACAGGTGGCCCCGGCAACCTGACCGGGGCCACCTGCACGTCCGGCCGGTGAGTCAGCTGACCTTGGTCACTTCCGACGCCTGTGGCCCCTTCTGGCCCTGCACGATCTCAAACTCGACCTTGTCGCCTTCCGCCAGGGACTTGAACCCCGAGCCGGAAATGGCGCTGAAGTGCACAAAGACGTCGGGGCCGCCTTCACGCTGGATGAAGCCAAAGCCCTTAGCGTCGTTGAACCACTTCACCGTACCCGTGATGCGAGACATGTCGCCGTTCCTCTTGCGCGGACAGTGCGACCGCGACCCGATCGCAGGGCGCGAGACGGGGTCGAGGCCATCGTATGAGAATTTGCTACCAGCCGGGCGGCGGGCTGGTTCCGCGCGCAGGCGCTGTTGCTTACGCTGCCCCGGCGATGTACCGGGCAAAGCGACCGCAGCTCGTGCACCGGAGCGTCACCTGACTGCGGGGCGGGGGAGGAACGTCACGAGGATCGCGCTCGATCGCGCCCGAACAGGACGGGCAGGAGAGCGGGGACCCATTTCGGTCATTGGCGATGAGATTGAGGGCCTGAGCCGGGTTGTACGAGGCCGGACGGGGCTTACGCATCTACACTCCAGGGAAGCATTTACGGGCACCGTCGCGTTTTTCGTCAGTCGTGGCGGCGCAGGACACTAAACATAATCGAATCGGGCTCGAATTTCTAAGTCCTGAGATATACGCACGACGCGCCCCAAACGTCGGACGGAACATCTCAACTCGTTGTACTACAATCGATTACGGCCAAAGTGTATCATGCCAGAATCGGCAGCTGCCGAATTCGCTCCTTCCATTCGGCAGGACCTGACTCGTGGACGTTGTTCCCGGCTGCGTCAACGGCGACGGTGACGGGCATGTCCGAGACGGTGAACTCGTAGATCGCTTCCATCCCGAGGTCTTCGAACGCGACGCAGCGCGACGAACGAATCGCCTTGGACACGAGGTAGGCGGCGCCCCCTACCGCCATCAGGTATGCAGCCTTGTGCTTCCGGATCGCCTCGAGTCCGACAGAACCGCGTTCCGCCTTACCGATCATCGCAATGAGCCCGGTCTTCGCCAGCATCATTTCGGTGAACTTGTCCATCCTGGTTGCCGTGGTCGGTCCGGCGGGTCCCACGACCTCGTCGCGCACCGGATCGACCGGACCGACGTAGTAGATGACGCGGTTGCGGAAGTCCACGCCCGGCGGCAGGTCCTTGCCGGCGGCGAGGAGGTCAGCGATGCGCTTGTGGGCGGCGTCACGTCCTGTCAGGAGCCTCCCGTTCAGGAGCAGCCGGTCACCCGCCTTCCAGGAGGCTACTTCGCCCGGTGTGAGCGCATCGAGGTCCACATGCCGGGCATTGCGATCGGGGCGCCAGGTGACGTCGGGCCAGGTGTCGAGCGAAGGCGTGGGGAGATGCGCGACTCCGGAGCCGTCCAGCGTGAAGTGTGCGTGACGTGTTGCGGCACAGTTGGGGATCATCGCGACGGGTTTGGACGCTGCATGCGTGGGATAGTCGAGGATCTTCACGTCGAGCACGGTCGACAGGCCGCCAAGCCCCTGCGCCCCTATTCCGAGGGCGTTCACCTTGTCGTGGAGCTCAATGCGCAGCTCCTCAATCCGGTTCGTCGGGCCGCGCGCCTTGAGCTGCGCCATGTCGATGTGCTCCATGAGCGATTCCTTTGCGAGGAGCATCGCCTTTTCTGCGCTGCCGCCGATGTCGATGCCCAGCATCCCCGGCGGGCACCATCCGGCCCCCATGATCGGGACGGTCTTGAGTACCCAGTCCACGACCGAATCGCTCGGGTTGAGCATCGCGAACTTCGACTTGTTCTCCGACCCGCCGCCCTTGGCGGCGAGTCGGACGTCAACGGCGTCTCCGGGCACCAGATCGTAGTGGACGACCGCCGGGGTGTTGTCCCTGGTGTTCTTCCGCCCGAAAGCAGGGTCGGCCACGATGGAAGCCCGGAGCACGTTGTCGGGCTGCAGGTATGCGCGCCGCACGCCTTCGTTCACCATGTCGGTGACGGACATCGCGGCATCCCAGCGGACGTCCATGCCGACCTTCAGGAACACGACGACGATTCCCGTGTCCTGACAGATGGGCCGATGCCCCTCCGCACACATCCGGGAGTTGGTCAGGATCTGGGCGATGGCGTCCCTGGCAGCCGGGGACTGCTCATGCTCATACGCCTCGCCCAGCGCCCTGATGTAGTCGGGGGGGTGATAGTAGGAGATGTGCT